>SCSF01000132.1 GCA_004298435.1 Beijerinckiaceae bacterium | reverse complement strand
CTCGACCTTTGGTCTCGCCTACAATGGACAAAGCGCGACGCAGACGCAGCTCGAGATCGGAAGCTGGATCGACAAGGCGATGGTGCTGCCCGGCGGCATGCCTGTCGATCTCTTCGGCCGGCTGGCCTATGCGCACGACTGGCAGACGAATCCGTCGATCGGCGCAAGCTTCCTTGCGCTGCCGGGTTCGAACTTCACGGTTGAAGGTGCGCAGCTTCCGCATAATCTTGCGCTGGTGACGGCTGGCGCCACACTGCAACTTGCCGACAGTTGGAAGCTGACCGGTAAGTTCGACGGCGAGTTCGCCAAAGGCGCGGAGTTCTATACCGGCGCCGCACGGCTGCAATATACCTGGTGAACGCGCCTGTCCCGGATATCCCTGCGAGGGTCCGTACCATATAACGTTTTCGAGCGAAGTGACTTCCGGCTCGCGTGAAGAAAACGCGTCGAAACAAATGAATAGAGCCGCGGCTGGCGCGACTCCTTCTCCCTGTGGGAGAAGGTTCGCCGCGCTCATTTAATTGAGTCCGAACACTAGGCCCAATCTCACCCCGCAACACGCGCAAAAGTGACGCGCACGCGAAGGCCGGGTGCGTTGTCGATCAGATTGATCGTTGCGTCGTGCAAGCCCGCAACCGCGGCAACAAAGCTCAACCCAAGACCATGGCCGGGCGTCGTGCGGCTCTGCTCCAAGCGATAGAAGCGCTGAAACACTTTCGCTTTACAGGGCTCTGGGATTCCTGGCCCATTGTCGGCGATTTCGACGCATATGTGCTTTTCATCCGTAATGGTTGCCGCGTGAATCGTGCAGCCTGGCGGCGCATGCTTCGTCGCGTTATCGAGGATGTTGACAAAGAGCACTTTCAAAAGTTCACCGTCGCCTTCGATCGACAGATCGCTCTCTATCTTGGTGATCAGTGTCTGCTCTTTCTCTTCGGCAACCGGCCGATAAAGTTCGATAACTTCGCGAAGAAGGGGAGCAAGATCGAGCCGTTTGAATCCGCCTCTGCGCGCACACGACTCGATTTGCGCTATCCGAAGCAGGCTTGAGAACACGATCAGGATCGAATCCATCTGCGCCATGGATTGATCGAGAGCAAGATGGCAATCTTCGACTGTAACTGCCTTGTTGCGCGCATGCTCGAGGTTCTGGCGCAGACGCGCGAGAGGCATCCGCAGATCATGCGCCTCGTCGGCCAGTATTTGACGCAAGCTGTTCATCAGGGCCTGAAGGCGGTCGAGCATGGCATTGATGCTCGTGGCCAAACGATCGAATTCGTCGTTCGTGCCGCGGATCGGCAGGCGACGATCGAGATCTCCCGAAATAATCTCGCGACTCGCATGACTCATGGCGTCCACGCGCCGCAACAAACGGCCGCTTGTAACGAGGCCTAATACGAAGATCAGGAGAATCGCGAATACAGTGAGCCAGATGAATTCGTCTTTCAGCCCACGGCGGTCTTCGGCGAAGTGATGAGCAGCTAGGCCTACGAAGAGATATGCGCCATCGATCGTGCGCACGCCGCTGCCGTGAATGCGGAATACCGGACCGCGGGAAGTCATTCGCCGTCCCCGCCAGTCGTGAATGCCGAGGACCGGCTGGACAGCCGGCAGATTTCCGGCGAGGCGATGGCCCTCCGCATCCTGCAACACATAAAAAAACCGCGGCGCGGTCGTGCTCAAATGGGTCACGACTTTCGCGAGGCCTTGCAGGTCCTTGCCGTTCGCATTGTTCAGAACTTCGCGTGTCTCGCTTGCCACGCTCTTGTTGATCTCGCCCGCGACCCCGGTGTCCGAAGACCATCTCGCGAGATAGAAAAGAAGTATCAGGGCGATGCAAAGAACGATGGAGGAAATGACCGTATGACGAAAACTGCTCGTGTTGTAGATCTTATCCAGGAACATTAAATTTGTATCCGCATCCACGAACTGTAGAGATGAGTTGCGTGCCGCTGCCATCGTCGAGCTTTGAACGCAGCCGGCTCACATGGTTTTCGACGATGTTTGTGCCGGGATCGAAATGAAGATCCCAAACTTTTTCCAGAAGCATTGTGCGGGTGACGACCTGGCCCGCATGACGCATCAAATATTCGAGCAGCCTGAATTCCTGCTGCATGAGATCGATAGCGCGCGTAGCGCGGCGCACAGCGCGGCTGATCAGATCGATTTCGAGATCCGCCACCTTCAATATGGTTTCCTGCTGAATCCGCTGAGGACGCCGGCCAAGGGCGTTAACCCGCGCATTCAGTTCAGCAAGGGCAAAGGGCTTTACGAGGTAATCGTCACCGCCGGCATTAAGGCCGGAGACGCGATCGTCGATGCCGCCAAGCGTCGTCAGAAAGATGACAGGGTATTGATGGCCGCCGCTGCGCAGGGATTGCACCAGTGAGAGGCCATCGAGCTTCGGCAAAACCCGGTCAATGATCAGAACATCCCAGGTGCCGGACGTTGCTCCGGTTAAGGCTTCGCTGCCGTCGGCTGCAACGACGACATGGTGGCCGGCGTCGGCGAGGCCCTGCGTAACGAACTGCGCAGTCTCCGGATCATCTTCAGCTAGAAGGATCTTCATTCGTCAATTTGACCCGGCCTTTGCTTGGCATGCCACGTTCTTATAACGAAGCTCTGCGGAAAAAAAGGCAGGTGGTGACGCCTCCCGCACGTTTATTTCAGACGCACGGGAGGCGGTGTGCAGCCAGGGGGCCTGGCTGATCAGAACTTCAGGCTCAGCCCCGACGACATGGCCCAGATATTCGCGCCGCCGTAAGTGTTGTTGTAGGCGTCGCGGCTACAGATCGAATAGCCGTGGCCGGACGGGCCAAGGCAATTGTGCGCGCCGGGGCCGTTGGCCAGATCGGCTCCAACCAGATAGATGCTTGCCCACTTGCTGAAGTTGTAGCGCACGCCTGCCGCATAGAGGCTCGCCGCGCTGCTCAGGCCCGAGGACGCATACTGGTCGCCGCCCGGATTGCCTGCCGTGGCGGAGTAGGGAACAGTCAGAGTAATCGGGCTTCCCGGCGCTCCGAAGGAGTGCGCATAGGCGACGCTGATGTCCCAGCGCTGGATGCTTTGAGTCGCGCTGAAATAGACATTGTTCTGGTCGCGTTCGTTGAACTGCGGAACGGTGTAGCCATCATCTTCCATGTGCTCGAAGATGCCATAGGCTTTGACCACGCCGATGCCGTCGTTGAACGTGTAGCCGAGGCCGGCCTTGGCCGCCCATTCGGTGCCTATGCCCGAACCGGTAACGGTGACGCCGTTGGGCAGTACGATGTTCGCACCAGTGCCATCGTAGATATCGCCTGTACGATTGACATTGAGATGCAGTTCATAGGCTGCGATCGCTGTCAGGCCATAGCCGTGATAGGTCAGAGACGCGCTGTAAAGCGTTCCGAAAGAGCCGTCGTTGCAGTAGTAGCCGCCGACGCCGCCCGTGTCGTAGGCCGAGCCCTGAGCATTGCCGGGGAAGCCGCTGCCATTGCCGATCGCCGGGCCGCCCGAGCAGTTATATTCGCCATAGGGGAAGTCACTGTCGGAAATACCCTGGTTCTGGCCGGGAGAGGCCATGGCCTTGGCCTGGAAGCCGCTGATGACCGGCGATTCATACCAGATCGCATGCGGCGCCCGGTAATCGAATTCGGCGCGGGCGTCGCCGCCTGTGTTGCCCATGATCGAGTTGTAATCGCCAACCGTGTAGGAGAACGGATCGAAGGCCGCAGTCGACGTCTTGTAAGGCGTCTGCATCTTGCCGGCCTTGATGGCGCCCCACGGAGTCGCAAGACCAATGTAGCTGTCGCGGCTGCCAAAGGCTGCCTTCACGCTCGGCGTCTGTGAAATATCGGCTTCCGTTTCGATCTGGCCGACGACCGCAAAATCCTTGAAGCCGTAAGGCGCAAGGTCATGCTTGATGCGGAAGCCGAGATAGGACAGGTTGCTCGCTATGCCGACTTTCGTGTTCTGATCCCAGACGCCGACATTGAACAGATCGGCCGACACGTCGATGTGACCGTAGATGTTGATGGTCGTCGCGTCGATGAACGGATTGTGCCAGCCGGACTTGGTGATGATTGGCACGCCCGCGGCGCTGACAAGCGGCTCGGCTGCGGGTCCCGTCGCAACGGCCACATGCCCTACCGGGTTGCCTCTGAACTTTTCGTTGGGTTCATGCACCATCCTCACTTTCACCCGGCCCGATTCGATCATCCCGACAGCTTTGCGGAGGTTCCGGTTTTCACGCTGGAGTTTTGCATTGCTTTTTTCCAGCTTGTTGAGGCGCCGCATGACATCATCGAGAGACGTTGCATTGGCTACAGTTGTGTAAGAAAAGGCGCACAGAACTCCTACCGCCACTCCGCATTTGAGCATCGGTCGCATATATTCCCCCCTTCTTGATGTCGCCGATTCAGTGCCGATTTTCTTCGATGTCTGGCGACCGTAGACGGAGCGAGGCTAACGAGACTCTGGTATGCCTGCGATTGTTTTTTCTATTAATTTTTTTAAGAAATAAGTTATTGACGTGTATTTATGAGTACAAGATAAGTATCTTGTCGCATTGTTTGGACAGCAATTCTTGTGATCTATATAATAATACAATAATATCTGGATTGCGTTGGCGGTTTTTACACGCCATGTTCTGGTTCGAGGCTAATGGTCAAACTGGAAAATCAGGAAGCTGTGAGTCGAAGCTGCGGCAGTTGCTCGGCCTGTTGTGACGGCTGGTTGCAGATTGAGGTTGCGGGGCACAAGGTCGACAGAGGCCATCCATGCCCGTTCAGTTCCGGGCACAATTGCGTCAATTACGCCGGGCGCCCCGTCGATCCTTGCCAGCGGTTTAGCTGTGGCTGGCTGATGGCGCGAAGCCCGTTGCCGGAATGGATGCGGCCCGATCAGGCGGGCATGATCCTACTGCCATCTCAATTCTTCTGGAACGATCTTCCGGTCGATGTTGCGGTCGCAGTCGGTGATGCGCCCAAGACGAAAGCCCTCACCTGGCTCAAGGCCTTCTGCGAACGTTTCCGGCGGCCGCTGCTTTATCAAGTCGGCGCCGAATGGTTCGCCTTCGGACCAGAGGCTTTTCAAAAGGAAATGACCGAGGCGCTCGCCCGCGGCGAGCAGCCGTGGCGGTGAGCCGGCAGTTTCCTGCCGACCGAATGCGCTGATGTAGCCTCTTTTCAAGATGGGGCTTTCCGATAAGCCATCACATCGTTTTGCTCGCGTGCGCAGTTCACGGCGACGTGTCTGGCCGATATTTTATCGACGCACGCGGACTGGCCCCATCGTGAGCAACGAGCCTTATTGGAACGCCTGAATGGCAAGCAACGCTACTTCTGTTTCTGACGATCATATGCAGTCGATTTCACCGCCCGTCTGGCGCGCCGTTTTATGCGCCTTCTGCGCAAGTCTGATCGGCATTGGTCTGGCGCGTTTCGCCTACACACCGCTTCTGCCGGCGGTGATCAAGGCGCACTGGTTCGAACCGTCGAGCGCCGCCTATCTCGGTGCGGCGAACCTCGCCGGTTATCTGGCGGGCGCGCTTCTGGGCCGCCCGATGGCAAGCCGGTGGTCTTTGCAGTTTGCGCTTCGCTCGATGATGCTGCTGGCGACCGCAGCCTTTTTCGCCTGCGGTTGGCCGCTCAGTTTTCTCTGGTACTTCATCTGGCGTTTTGCGGCCGGCATCGCGGGTGGAGTCCTCATGGTGCTGGCGGCGCCCGCTGTGCTGCCATATGTGGCAGCGACGCGGCGCGGGCTGGCCGGCGGCCTCATTTTCATGGGCATCGGCGTCGGCGTCATCGCGTCCGGCACACTCGTTCCGCTGCTCCTGCAACAGGGGCTTCGGCAGGCATGGATCGGGCTTGGCGCGATTTCTTTTGTGCTGACAATCGTCGCATGGGCCGGCTGGCCGCGCGAGACAACGCCTGATCGGCATAACGCAAGCCGCGCGCAAACGCCGAAACAAGGGCGTCTTCGCGCGCTCTATGCCGAATATGCGTTGAATGCAGTCGCCTGGGTTCCACACATGATCTTTCTGGTGGATTTTGTCGCGCGCGGTCTGCACCGGGGCATAGCGGTTGGCTCCGAATACTGGATCTTCTTCGGCCTCGGCGCGACCTTCGGCCCTGTGCTGACGGGGCATATTGCCGACCGGACAGGATTCGGCGCGGCGCTGCGACTTGCTTTTTTGATCGAAGTGGTGGCCGTCGCGATTCCTGCGCTGGGCCTGGGGCCGGCGTGGCTGATCGCGTCGAGCATCGTCGTCGGCTCTTTCGTCACCGGCACCGTGCCTCTTATGCTGGGGCGTATCGCGGAGCTCCTGCCGCATCATCCGGCGCAGCAGAAAGCCGCGTGGAGCCTTGCAACTGTCTGCTATGCGATTTTCCAAGCCGGCGCGGCTTACGGATTTTCGTTCCTGTTCGCGGGAACAGGCGGGAGCTACGGCCTGCTCTTTCTGCTTGGCGCGTCGGCGATGGCGGTTGCGCTCGCAATCGATCTTGTCGCGGGCTTCGTGATGCAAGCTGGCGAGGAAACCGCCGGACAATGATCCTTCTCCCGTAAACAGGAGAAGGGATTCCGTACAAACAATCAGACCCAGCTTTCGCTGCTCACGCCAGCAAGAGTCCGCACACGCTCTTCATCCTTGGCGAACTCGCTGGCCGAGCCAGAGTAGACGATGTGGCCATCGTCGAGAACGAAGGCGCGGTCTGCGATAGCGACAGCGGCACGCACGTTTTGCTCGACGAGAAGGACCGATATGCCTTCCTCGCGGGCTGCGACGACGATGCGAAAGACTTCGGCCACGATCAGAGGTGCAAGGCCCTGCGACGGCTCGTCCAGCAGGATGAGCTTGGGATTCAGCAGCAGCGCGCGGGCAATGGCGAGCATTTCCTGTTCGCCGCCGGAGAGCTGCCGCCCCTTGTTGCTCTTGCGCTCGGCAAGGCGCGGAAAAAGCTTGTAGATGCGCGCGATGTCCCAGGGGCCTGGGCGGCTTACGGGCACCTTCAGGTTTTCTTCTACCGTCAGGCTCGGGAAAATGCGCCGGCCTTCCGGAACATAACCGACGCCGAGCCGTGCGATGCGATGCGATGGCCAATCGGTCGTGTTCTCGCCGAAGATGCGGATTGTGCCCTGTCGCGCCGGGGTCAATCCGACAAGGCTGCGCATGGTGGTTGTCTTGCCGGCGCCGTTGCGTCCCAGCAGGGTGACGATCTCGCCTTCCGGCACTTCGAGGCTGATGCCCTGAAGAATGTGGCTCTTGCCGTAATAGGTGTGGAGGTCTTCAGCCTCGAGCGCGAGTTTGCTCATGCCGCTGCGGTCCCAAGATAGGCAGACTGAACGGCCTCGTTGGAGGTGACTTCTTTGGGCGTGCCTTCGGCAAGCATACATCCTTCCGCGAGGACCATGATCCGCTCGGCAAGATGCAGAACGACACGCATGTCATGTTCGATCAGGACCATCGCGAGCTTCTGATCGCGATGCAGCCGACGGATGAGCTGTGTGATGTCATGCGTTTCCTGATCGCCCATGCCGGCGGTCGGTTCATCAAGCAGGAGCAGCCGCGGATTGAGCGCCAGCGCCATCATAATTTCGATGGCCCGCTGATCGCCATGGCTCAATTCGCCAACCAGACGACGCGCCTTGGGACTGAGGCCGCTGATCTCCAGAAGCTCTTCTGTGCGCGCGCACACTTTTTGCTTTTCGCTGGGAGAAAGGCGCATGCGCAGGCGGAAACCAGATGCTGTCTCTACTGCGATTTGCAGATTTTCGAACACAGACAGTTCGGGAAAAACTTCAGTGATCTGGAAGGTGCGCGCCATGCCACGCCAGACGCGCTTCGCAGGCAGAAGATTGGTGACATCTTCTTCGTTGAAGATGATGCGGCCGGACGTTGGGGTGAGAAAGCCGCTGATGAGATTGAAGAAGGTGGTCTTGCCGGCGCCATTCGGGCCAATGACCGCGTAGAGTTGGCCCGGCTCGACGGTCAGGGAAGCGCCGCCGACAGCTACCAGACTGCCGAAACGCTTGGTGATGTTCTCGACCCGCAGAAGACTCATTGAACTTGTCTCCGGCGAATAATCCCAAGCACGCCGCGCGGACAGAATAGAACGACGAGCACGAAAAACAAACCGATGAACGACATCCAGTTCGAGGTCATGCTCGAGACGTAGTCCTGCAACACGACAAACATCGCAGCGCCGATCAAAGGCCCCCAGAATGATCGCATTCCGCCCAGCACCGCCATCATGACGAAGTCTCCGGACTGATCCCAACGCAGATCATGCGGATCTGCAAAATTGTTGAGCAGGGCGTATAGCGTGCCGGCCAAGCTCACGAAGGTGCAGGAGATGAGCCATGACATCCAGACGTGGCGATCGATTGGAATGCCGAGAAAGCGGGCGCGTCTCTCGTTTTCCCGGATCGCGAGAAGCGTTCGCCCGAACGGGGATCGCAGGATCGCCGCCATGATCGCTACGGAGATAGCGAAGAAGAACAGCACAAAATAGTAGAACGCTTTCTCGTCGTGCAAAATGTCGATTTTGAAAAAGCCAAGATCGATTGGCTGCCGGCTCCATCCCGAAAGCCCGTCGTCGCCGCCTGTGATATTGTTCCAGCGGTAGGCGATGAAGTAGAACACCTGGCCGAAGGCGATCGTCACCATCGCGAAATAGATGCCGCGCAGCCGGATGATCAGCAGTCCGATAATTGCCGCGGCGACGATCCCCACAATGAGACCGACCCCCATTCCTGCAAGCGTGTTGGGAATGAGGTATTTGATGGTAAGCCCCGCGCCATAAGCGCCGAGGCCGAAATAGGCGGCATGGCCGAATGACAGGACGCCCGTGTAGCCGAGGAGAAAGTTGAGCGCCATTGCAGCGAGCGCCATGATGAGCACGCGCGTGCCGAGCGGCGTATAGCCGCCGACGAGATGAAGCCACAGGGGCATTGTCAGCAACACCGACCAGATGATGAAGTCGCCGACGTATTTCTGATATTGCCGGTCCATCAGAAGCGCCCCTCTTCACCGAAAAGCCCGCGCGGGCGCACAAGAAGAACAAGCCCCATCATAATATAGATGACCGCCTCGCTGGCCGATGGAAAGAAGACGCTGGTGACGCCCGACGCAACACCGATCAGCAGGCCGCCGACAAGCGTGCCCGGCAGGCTGCCGAGACCGCCGACGATGATCGCGACGAAGCTCGGCATGATGAGATCCGTCCCGATCGTCGGCTGCAATCCCAGCATTCCGGCGGCAAGCACGCCTGCAAGGCCGGCCAGATAAATTCCAAGGCCGAAATTCACGCTGCGCAGAATGCGAACGTTCACGCCGAGCACTGAAACCGTTTCGAGGTCGAGCGTCCCGGCGCGGATTCGCATGCCAAGACGGGTGCGGTTCAGCACCACGAACAGCACGATGACGGCCACCGTGACGAGCGCCACCATGAACAGCCGATAGCCGGTCAGGAAGAAATAATTGGCGCTCAGGGGAGTCGACATCCATTCCGGCACGGAGAACGGCAGCGTCTGCGGCCCCCAGATCTTCCTTGTGCCGTCCTCGATTATAAAAGCGAGGCCGAAAGTCAGAAGCAGGCCGTAGAGCGGATCGCGCCCGTAGAGAGGCCGAATGAGGATGCGTTCGATGACGCCGCCCAAAAGCGCCGTGAGGATTGGCGCGATCAACAATGCTCCCCAAAAGCCGACGAAGGGAATGAGAGCGAAGGCGAAATAGGCGCCGATGGCGAGAAAACCGCCATGCGCGAAATTGATCACGCCGGAAAGATTGAGGATGAGCGACAGGCCGAGCGCCATCAGCGCATAAAATGCGCCGATGATCAGGCCATTGAACACGTTGTAGAGAATAAGCTGCGTCATGTTTTCAAACGCTCCCACCGCCCGCGCAGAAGCTGCGCAGCTTATCGTAGTGTTATCGCGTGTGAAGATGAAAATCGCCAGCCCCAGATCTCCCGGGGCTGGCGATCGATGGCTGGTTCACGCAGGCCATTTTATGTGACAGCCGGTCTCCGAGACGGGCGGCGCAACATCAATGCCTTTGACGACCTGATCGACGTGGAAGAGGTCCTCCGGCACTGAACCATGCGCGACAGCGTGGCCAATATAGAGGTTGGGCATAAGCTGATGGTCGCCGGCGCGGAAGAAGACTTTGTCCGGCATCAGAGCGACCTCCGGCGGAAGGGTGAAACCTTCGAGCCCCTTGGCGAGCACGCGTGCGTCCAGCGTCTTTTTCTCATTGGCGATGAGCGCGTAAGTCCAGGTCGCGGCATAGCCGAACCAATGCCGCGCCGTCGGCACTTTTCCATTGTTCAGCTTTCTGATCGCAGCGACGAATTCCTTCACATGCGGGACATTCGGCTGGTTCCAGTACCATTCGAACACCCAGTTGCCGATCCGCGCATTTGGCGGCAGGCCATTCAGCGCTTCGAGTTCCTGCTGCGCGCCGGCAATATGGAATCTCTTGTCGAGGCCGAATTGAACCGCCTGCTTCAGAGCATTGATCATGTCCTGGCCAGCGTGAAGGAAGATGATCACGTCCGGATTGGCGGCCTGCGCCTTGATCAGATAGGAGGAAAAATCCGTCGTGCCGAGCGGCGTGAGCGAAGCGCCTACTTCCGTGCCGCCGAATTTCTTGAGGCTGGCTTCGAAGCCCTGCTGAAGCGTATGGCCGAACGCATAATCCGGCGTGATGAAATACCACTTCTTGCCGAATTTATCGAATAGCAGTTTCGACATGGAGTTCGTCTCCATCCGCGTCGTATTGCAGATACGGAAGACGTTCCAGTGGCAATCGGTGCCGGTCACGGCGTCGGTATGGCCGCCGGTGACGATATTCATCACGCCTGCCTGCGCCGTCACTTCGCCGATGGCCAGCGCCATTGCCGAGTTGACGCTATCAAGAACCAGGCTGACTTTGTCGCGCTCGATCAGCTTATGTGCTTTCTGCACCGCTGTTCCGGTGTCGGCGCTGGTCGAATCCTCCGACAGCAGCACGACCGGGCGCCCGAGGATTCCGCCCTTCTTGTTGATCTCCTGGACAGCTAATTCGCTGCCCATCTGCTCGTTGCGGCCGAGCTCGGCATAGGTGCCGGTGAAAGTATTGTCCATGCCGATTTTGACCGGCACTTCGCCGAGCGCCTTGACCACAAACGGGCTGGTTACTTGCATTGCGCCAATTGCGAGACCGGCCTGCAATACTCTGCGTCGCCCAACGGGGCGATTGATGATGTCCTCTGACACTGGCTTCCCCTCTGAACTTTATTTTATGGCCGAAAAATCCGCCAGATGACGAATTTTGCAGCTCGGCGTTTGTGCCGATTCGTATACTGGCATCCAGCTTATTGTAATCCCAGCCAGTCGAGGTTAGCGCATCGCGCGCCAAGGTCAATGCAGCGGATGTCGGCTCTTCCGGTAAAACCCTCGTTACCCCGTTCGTCTCTCAAACGCCTTATTGCAACGCGGTATTTCTCACCGTTTGCCGTTCCGGAAAATCGACTCATGAACGATCGTTCATTATTCGGCCAGAACGCAGACGACTTCTGGCCTGCGCTGGCCGCTTGCGCGGAACAAGCGCGACATGGCATCGCCCTGCGTCTTTTGTCCCCAACAGACCGAATTTCGATGTGCTATAGAGCGCCCCGTGCGTCAGCCTCCTGCCGCGAAGGCGGAAAGGAACTTGGAATATGAAGCAAGAAGAGCTTCGCGCGACTGGCTCGCTGGCTGCGGTTTTCGCCATGCGGCTGCTCGGCCTTTTTATGATCTACCCGGTATTCACGACTTATGCGCAGCATCTCAGCGGCGCGACACCGGCTTTGATCGGTCTTGCGCTCGGGGCTTATGGGCTCACCCAGGGATTGCTTCAAATTCCCTTTGGCTTCCTTTCTGACCGGATAGGCCGCAAGCGGATGATCTCGCTTGGGCTCGTTTTCTTCGGCATCGGCAGTGTCGTGGCGGCGCTCTCGACTTCGATTGGCGGGGTGGTGCTCGGGCGTGTCTTGCAGGGCATGGGTGCGGTTGGCTCGGTCATTTTGGCTCTCGTCGCGGATTTGACGAGCGAGGAAGTCCGCACCAAGGCGATGGCGATCGTCGGCATCACCATCGGGCTTTCCTTCGCGGTCGCGATCGTCGCGGGGCCGGTGCTCGCGAGCTTCATTGGCGTTGCCGGCATTTTCTGGCTGACGGCTGTTCTTGCAATGATCGGGATCGCCATCACCTGGTTCGCCGTTCCCAATCCGGCGAATGTTGTCCGGCATCGCGATACTGAAGCCGTGCCCGCACTCTTCGCGCGGGTGCTCAGCAACGGCGAATTGCTGCGGCTCGATTTTGCTATCTTCGCGCTGCACGCCATTTTGACGATGAGCTTTCTCGCCGTCCCGGCGCTTCTTGTGAAATCCCTGCACCTGACAGCGCACATGGACTGGATCGTCTATCTGCCGGTCCTCTTCGTATCCGTCGCGTTCATGGTGCCGGCGATTATCGTCGCCGAGAAGGGCGGCCGCATGAAGGAAGTCTTCATCGTGGCGATCGCACTTCTGGCCGTGAGCCTTATTGCGCTCACGCTTGGCGGTAGCATCGGCGCTGTCGTCGTAGCTGCGCTCGTCGTGTTTTTTACAGCCTTCAACATAATGGAAGCGATGTTGCCGTCGCTCGTCACCAAGGTTGCGCCCGCTGGCGCAAAGGGGACGGCCACCGGCGTGTATTCAACGGCGCAGTTCCTCGGCATATTCGTCGGTGGCGCCGGCGGGGGCCTGGCCTTCGCAGCGGGTGGTGCGAGGGGCGTCTTCGCTATCGCCTTTATCATTGCCTTGATCTGGCTGGCTGTCGCGATAACGATGCACCGCCCAGGCAAAATTTCGAGTCACCTCGTACATCTGGAGAATCTCGACCGGAAGAACATCAGCGCGCTCGAAGCCAAGCTTCGCGCAGCACCGGGTGTGGTCGATGCCGTCGTGGCGGCTGATGAAGATGTCGCTTATCTCAAGATCGACCGCACCCGCTTCGATGCGGAAACCGTCGCGGCGATCGTCGGCGGTTAGGCGAAACAGAGATTGTCAATCGCACGACGCCGGAGCCGCTACCCCGCAATAAGCGATCCGTCATGGCCGGGCTTGACTCGGCCATCGAGACTCTTCGGTTGATAATTGTGTCTGGATGCGCGGATCAAGTCCGCGCATGACGCGCGGATTGATCGCCGCAAAAGCTCGCTGGATTGTACGTCTTGCCTTGCTCTTTGCAATAACGCTCATTAGAGACTCGCAACTTTTCCAAGCAGCCAGGAAAAGCTGCGGCGCACGAAAGTTGCGCCGTTTTCAGTCACGAGTTCGCCGTGCGCGATAAATACGCGCTCAATCGGCCAGGCGAGGATTGCGCGAAGTGCCGCGCGCGCGGCGCGCCGATTGAAGAAGCTTGCGCGCCATTCGCGCGGCGCGCCGGGGCAGGGGGCCGTGATCCCGTCAAGCCGCGCAATCACGCCGCGCCAGCCTTTGAACCAGTCGGGCGCAAAATTCTGCAAGAGGTCCGTAAAAATTACCGTGCCACTGGCGCGATGAAAAAAGACCGCTTCGGTCAAAAAGCTGCCATGCACTAAAATCTGGTCGATGTCCGCAGCCCATTCCGCAGGCGGAGCGTCGCCAAGTTCATCGTCAAAGCGCAGATCTTTGCGCTTCTTCCGCAAGCCGGGAGAGGCATAGAGGCGCGCCTGCGGGTAGGCTCGCTTCCATTCGGCGAGAAAGAGATAATGCAAGCGGTTTGGCGAGACGAGACAGCTTACCGGACCCAAAGCATCGATCTCCGCTTTCAGCGCTGGCGAAAGCGCGATGGGTGACCAGATGAACAGTCCGCCATCTGAAAGAACGATGGCCGCCATGCGCGTTGGATAAGCGAAGCCGTGAAAATCTACGCAAGGACCTCCAGCCACATAAAAAGCGGTGGCGAATTCGCGCAAACACGGCATGGCAGGGCCTCCTCTCGTCAGTGAAACTCCGTCGTCTTGTAGCCTTGCGCGTAAAGCAGAGCGTGTAACCCGGCGTGATCGATCCGCGCGTGCGCAGCGACGGCAACAGCCGGCTTTGCGTGAAATGCGACGCCGAGACCCGCGCCTTCCAGCATGGCAAGATCATTCGCGCCGTCGCCGACAGCGAGAGTATCGCAGATGCGCAGCTTTCGCGCCTCACGGAGCTTATCGAGGATATCGCGTTTCGCCGACATGCCAAGAACAGGCTCTTCCATGCGCCCAGACAATCGATCCCCATCGAGGATCAGGACATTGCCGTGATGCGTATCGAAGCCGATCTGCGCCGCGATCTCGCGCGTGAACAGCGTGAAGCCGCCGGAGACGAGCGCCGTATAGGCGCCATGCGCCCGCATGGTTTGAACGAGAGTGCGCGCGCCCGCCGTCAAGCTGATGCGTTCGGCGATGATTTTCGTAACAACATCGATTTTCAGGCCGCGCAGCAGCGCGACACGTTCGCGCAGAGCTGGCTCGAATGCGATATCGCCGCGCATGGCGCGTTCTGTAATCGCCGCCACATGCGTTCTCAACCCCAGAAAGCCGGCCAACTCGTCGATACATTCCTGCCCGATCATGGTTGAGTCCATATCGGCGACGAGCAGCTTTTTTCGCCGCGTTGCGCGTGGCTGAAGGATCATGTCGACAGGCAACCCGGCAAGAATTTCGCGCAGCGCGGCCTGGTCCGGCTGGTGATCGTGCGATGGCGTGAAAGGAATATCCGCCGCGATAGTGAGTTCCAGCCACTCCGGCGCTTGGGCGAGAGGCAGATGCTGCGCAAGCCGGTGCAACAGCTCATCGTGGAGAGCCGGAGCCTCGGGAACCGAAACGAAAGTCGCGACATGGGTCATTCGGTCGCTCTGCTTCTCTCCCCCGTCTTTCGAGGGGGGCCGTGGCGAATGTCTTGACATGGAGACATCCGAAGGTCATCCGTGATGGTGGGACACCTCTCCCCAACGAGAGGCAGCCATCTGAAAGGGTGGATTAAATGACGAAGTCGATGCCCGGCGTCCGGCCGGTGAATCCGCGTTTCTCCTGTGGCCCATGCAGCAAGCATCCGGGCTGGAGCCTTCAATCCCTTCAAAATGCGCTGTTTGGCCGCTCGCATCGCGCCAAGCCGTCGAGAGCCAAATTGAAACTCGCCGTCGATATGACCCGCGAGGTTTTGCAGGTTCCGGCGGATTATCGCATTGGCATTCTTCCCGCCTCCGATACGGGTGCTGTGGAAACGGCGCTTTGGTCACTGCTCGGCGCGCGCGGCGTGGATGTGCTGGCATGGGAGGCTTTCAGCGGCGCCTGGGTCACGGACATCGTCAAGGAACTGAAAATCCCTGACGCGCGCGCCTTTCAGGCCGACTATGGCGAAATTGTCGATCTTTCGGCGGTGAATTTCGACCATGATGTCGTCTTCGCGTGGAATGGAACGAGTTCCGGCGTGCGTGTGCCGAACGGCGACTGGATCCCTGCTGACCGCGCGGGATTGACGATTTGTGACGCCACTTCGGCGGCTTTCGCGCAGCGGCTCGACTGGCAAAAGCTCGATGTCGTCACCTTCTCCTGGCAGAAGGCTTTGGGCGGCGAGGCCGCGCATGGCATGTTGATCCTCGGTCCGCGTGCGGTTGAACGGCTGCAAACTTATACGCCGCCCTGGCCGGTGCCCAAGATCTTCCGCATTGCACGCGAAGGCAAGCTGATCGAGAGCATATTCGAAGGCGAGACGATCAATACGCCGTCGATGCTCTGCGTCGAAGACTATCTCGATGCCTTGCGGTGGGCAAAATCCGTCGGCGGCCTCGAAGGCCTGATGGCCAGGGCCAATGCGAATTCGCAAGTCCTTTCGGACTGGGTCGCGAGAACCGGCTGGATCGATTTCCTCGCGAAGGATCCGAAGATCCGCTCCAATACGAGCATCTGCCTGAGAATCGTCGATCCTGCCGTTGCGAATCTGCCGGCTGAGACACACGCCGGATTCGTCAAGGCCATGATCGACCTTCTCGGCGAGGAAGGTATTGCCTATGACATTGCCTCCTATCGCGATGCGCCGGCCGGGCTACGCATCTGGTGCGGCGCCACGGTCGAAACTTCGGATGTGGAAGCGCTGACGCATTGGCTCGATTTCGCCTTTGAAACCGTGAAGGGGGACTTGGCCGAGGCGGCGTGAACCCGCTTCGTCTCGGCGTGCCTTCGCGGTTTTTGTCAGAGACAAAATGGTTTGGGGTGTTCTGCGACATCACGATAAAGGACTGAACGGCTATGGCTCCCCGCGTCCTTATCTCCGATGCCTTGTCGCCTGCTGCTCTTGCTGTTTTCAAAACGCGTGGTGTTGAAGTCGATTTTCAGCCCAATATCGGCAAGGACAAGGAGAGACTTGCCGAAGTCATCTGCGGTTATGATGGGCTGGCGATCCGTTCATCCACCAAAGTCACGCGGAAAATTCTGGATCGCGCCGCTCATCTCAAGATTATCGGCCGCGCCGGCATCGGCCTCGACAATGTCGATATTTCCGCCGCGACTGCCAAAGGCGTGATCGTGATGAACACGCCCTTCGGCAATTCCATCACGACCGCCGAACATGCGATCGCGCTGATGTTTGCGCTCGCGCGGCAGATTCCTGCTGCTGACGCCTCGACGCAGGCGGGCAAGTGGGAAAAAAACCGCTTCATGGGTGTCGAGATCACCGGCAAGGTTCTCGGCATCATCGGCTGCGGCAATGTCGGTTCGATCGTCGCCGAGCGTGCAATCGGTCTGCGCATGCGCGTCATCGCTTTCGATCCTTTTTTATCGCCTGAACGGGCCATCGCTCTTGGCGTGGAAAAGGTGGAGCTCGACGAACTCCTCGCGCGCGCCGATTTCATCTCTTTGCATACGCCGAAAACGGCGCAGACGAAGAACGTCCTGTCGGCTGAAAATCTTGCGAGGACGAAGAGAGGCGTCTACGTCATCAATTGCGCGCGTGGCGGACTCATCGATGAAGAAGCGCTCGGCATGCAGCTCGACGCCGGTCATGTGGCGGGCGCCGCAATCGATGTTTTTATGACGGAGCCGGCAATAGAGAATCCGCTTTTCGGCCGCCCGAACGTCATTTGCACACCGCATCTCGGAGCATCGACGCGGGAAGCGCAGGAGAATGTCGCGCTACAGATTGCGGAACAAATGTCCGATTATCTGATGCGCGGAACCATAACCAATGCCGTCAATTTCCCTTCGCTTACTGCGGACGAAGCACGCAAACTGAAGCCGTTCATCTCGCTGGCGGAATGTCTTGGCTCCTTTTTTGGCCAGTTGACGACCGCCGGGATCAGGAAGATCTCGATCGCTTATGAAGGTGCGGTCGTCGATCTCAACACGAAGGCCCTGACCGCAGCGGCTATCGCCGGCCTTTTGCGTCCCGCGCTGGCGGAGGTGAACGTCGTTTCAGCGCCCGCCGTCGCCAAAGAGCGCGGCATTGCGATCGATGAGATCACCCGCGCAGCCGAAAGCGACTATGATTCCCTGATCACCTTGACGGTGGAGGCGGAGGGACAGCAACGTTCTATTGCCGGGACCGTGTTTCAAAACGGCAGGCCGCGGATTGTATCGCTGAAAGACATCAAGGCCGATACGGAATTCTCGCCGACGATGATCTATGCGCTCAGCGAGGACAGGCCGGGGCTCGTCGGCCGGTTCGCCAGCCTGCTCGGCGAGGCTGGGGTGAATATCGCAACTCTCGCGCTTGGCCGCGATCGCGAAGGCGGTTTGACGATTGCACTGATCTCCGTTGACGGCCTTGTGCCGGATGATGTGCTCAGTGAAATCCGCATGCTGCCCGATGTCCGGCAGGTGAGCGCACTGAAGTTTTAAGGCCTGTTCAAGCAAAGTGGCTTCTGGATGCGCGGATCAAGTCCGCGCATGCCGCGCTGATACGAAAACCGGCTGCGGCGTCACTCAGCCTTGTGCGTGGGCGCGGCCGCGCTTCCATTGGCGTAGCCATAAAACAACCGCCTTGAGGCGGCTGCGCAAGGTCCGCCGCAGTCTTTCGCGTCGTGCAAGCACGTCGAATTTTTCCGGATGCGCTGCGCCAACTGCGGCTAGAACATCTGCAATGCCCATGCGCTCGGACCAGATGTGCTCGATCATCGAATAGGCGCCCTGAGTGCAGGAATCCGTCAGTGCGATGGTTGCATCCGAAAGCAAGAAGCGCGTCCCTTCCGAAGCCAGAAGAACTCCGGGCGAATAGTGTGCGAAGACTTCATCATAGGCGATCTTCCACCAGAAGGCGCGATTGCCGCTTTTCAGCACCAGCCCAACTGCGAGCGCCTGTGCATTGAGAGTGAGGCTGACGACCATATATTTGCCGCCGGCGGCGAGTTTCGTCGCGACTTCGCGGGCGAAAGCAGCGCCTTCGGTGGATTTCAGAAATGCCGTGCCGCGCCGGCCCTTCCAGCCTTTGGCTTCGAGATCGAGAAAGGATTCGGTCGCAGCACGCACGTCTTCGGGAGCGGTCGCGACCTGAAAGGTGAGGATGCCTCGGGCTTCGAGCAGCTTGCGCGCACGTTTGAGCTTACGGCGGCGGTTCGAATGTATGGAGGCATCAAGATACTGCTGCGGCTCCTGTCCGCCGCTAAGGCAGGCGCGCTTGCCCGCATCAAGCGTCAGGATCTCGCGACCTTCCGCGGCAGCGCCTTTTCTTAAAAGTCCGGCAACTACGCCTTCTTGCGGCAGCATCGGAAAGATGAGGCCAGCGCCCGTACCAAAATGCTTCAGGCACCAGGCGAAGATCGCATCGAGTGCGTCTTTGGCGTGTCCGGCGTCGAGAAGCGGCGTGCCGAGCGGCGCCTGGTTGTGCGTCCAGAGTCGCTCCGGAAAAAATCCTTCGCCGGGTCCGGGGTGCGCCAGCGGACAGAGACCGACGAGTCCGCGCTTCTCGTCATTGCCATCCCAGACGAAAAGAAAGCGTGGGGCTTTGGTCAGGTATCGGGCAGCAGGGAGGGCAAAGTCCGGATCGAGGAAGACATTCGGTTCGGCGCATGTCTCAGCAAGCTTGCGCCATGCGTCAATGTAAACCTCCGCCTGTGAAAGCCCGAGGCATTCGACAGTCAGCGGCGTGCGCGGCTCGCCGCCCTGCGGCTCTGAAATGACGGAGGTTGGCGCACTCTCCTGAGACGGCGAGGGCTCACGCATTCATTGTTCTCTCAATTCGGGGCGTTGCCCGGGCCTTCCGGATGAGCGGGATCAGCGCCCAAGCCCATGCGGCCGCGCGTTCCCGAATAATCATAGGCGCGGCGGTCGCAATCGGACAATGAGGAGCAGGGCGCTTGCGCGCCTGTTGAATGACCTCCGGATGTCTGCGCCGGCGAGTGCGATGGCCCGGCAGCGGCTTCTCCGGCATATCCAGCCGTCAGGGCGAGCAAAATTCCGAGTGCAAGTCTGTGCCGGAAAATAGCCCGCAGAGTTGCGGACGCATGGAATGTCGTCGAAGGCTCATCGCATATCATCGGACATATCCTTCTTCCTCACCGGGGCTCCTTTTGGAGTGAGCGCGGCCGCCATCTCGTTCAGCACGCGCTCGACAGCCGGATGGCGCCGGCTCGATTCAATATATCGGGCGATCTTCGGATAGGCGCCGATCAAATCGCGATCCATGATGGCCCCGGCTGCGATGGGGACTCCGTAGAGTGCAGGCGCAAGCTGGCAATCGGCGAGAGTCAGATGACGCCCGGCGGCAAAGTCCTCGCCGCTCAGATTATTCTGCAAGGCGGCGAGCCCGCGCACCATTCGCGTCAACCTGTGCGCGGCTGCCGCCTCATCGCGCGGCTGCATATCGCCCAATGCAATGAGTTCGGCCGACTGGATCATAATCTGCAATTCGCCGATGCGGGTGAGCATTCGAACATGCGCGCGCGCTTCCGGGCTGACCGGCATGAGTGGCGGGGCCGGGAATTTTTCCTCGAGATATTCCATGATTGCGAGTGATTCCGGCAGCGCCGTGCCATTGTCGAGTATGAGGCAGGGGATCGTGCCGAGCGGGTTGATCTTGTGATATTGCGCTGACTTCAGGCCACCCGGCGGGGCAAGAATCGCGATGTCGAGCGCCTTGGCGTGAATGGCGATGCGCACCGATGCGGAATGCGGCGAGAAATGCTCCGAATAAAGCGTCATCCGGCTGGAGGCCTCTGCAATATTGCTCATTGAGATCCTGCCTCCTGGCATTGGGGGTCACGGCTGACCATCATGGGAGCTTTGACGCAAAGCCTCATGCCAATGCGGGAAGCTTACGGCAATCGCAGGGCATCGTTGTGCAAAATATATTGTTCGGAGGGAATATCATAATGCGCGCCTGCGCATTCAGCGGGGCTTCCAGGGGTGCAACGTCGGCTGGGATATTCCCGCAAGCAGCACAGCCAGGATGCCAGTGAGAAAAATCCCATCGAATGTTCCAGCGCCGCCGATAGAGGCAACCGGCGCGCCAAGGCCCTGCACCTTGTCGAGATTCAGGAGGTCGGCTCCAATCATCGTGCCCATGCTCCCCCCGACATAAGCAAGCGGCGCGGCATATTCGTATGAAATCACCACCGCTATGATCGCGGTTGCGATCGGCGGCACGAAGATCGGCTCGGCGATTCCAACGCCATGCACCGGATAGGCGACCAGATGGCAAATGATTGCGACGCAGGCGATCGTCAGTATGCCGCGACCCCAGATGTGATGCTTGGCCAGCAGATAGATCGATAGACAAAACGGGATGAGCGCACCGCCGACATTGATCGCGACGATCGTGCCGGGCCATTCGACGAGCAGCGGCACGGTGTAGCGCATGCCGAAATAGGAGAAAGTCTGTCCAGCGATGACATGACGCTGCGGCAGCTCCGTCAGCGGAATATTGATGTAGCTGCCGATCAGGGTGGCAAGCAGCAGGAATATGGCAACGCGCGGGCCGATGCCGATCCGGATGAACGCATAGCGTAGAATGCCGACCTCGATCAGCGCCGCAAGAACGAGGAAAATGAAAACGAGCGCGCTGAAGAACGGCAACGTCAGTGGCAGGTACTGGAGATGACTGAAGTGCATGCGTCACCTCCGCGTTGGCGTGCGCCGGTTAGCTTAGTGCGGACTGGAAGTCCGCGGTCCGGATCGCGACCTCGGATCAGCGGAAAGGGAGGCGCGGTGGTTTTCTTCGCGAGATGTGCGCATCAGGGGAGGAAGCCAAGCCGCTCGCGGCCTTAACGCATGGCCTGGGCACGGGTTCCTGATACGGAGGCGAGACAAATTTACGCGTATGTCATTCAACTGAACGATTACGCGCTGAGAGAACCGACTGTGCGGCTGGCTTCGTTTTGTCGCTCGCTTGCTGAATCGAAAGCATGGCCGATCAGCACGAGGCATGGGCCGCTCGGGGCGGCGGTTGCGGCTTTTGCGGGAAGATCGGCGATCGTTCCGAAAATCCGGCGCTCGTCTGGGCAAGTTGCGCGTTCGACCAGGATAGCAGGCGTGAACGGATCAATTCCTTCCGCCAGCAACCGCTGCGATAACGCTTCCAGTGTTCGCAGTCCCATATAGACCGCGCTCGCGGCGCGCGGATCGCAAAGCGAACTCCAGTCTATGTCGTCCGGCAGACGGCCGTCATGTGCATGCGCGGTGATGAACTGGACGCGCCGCGCGCGGTCACGCTCGGTCAGCGACAGTTTCAACGAAGCCGCGGCGCCCAAAGCCGCGGTAATGCCGGCAACGATTTCGACAGAGACCCCCGCCGCAGTTAAAGAAGCGATTTCTTCATTGCCACGCCCGAAAATCGAAGGGTCGCCGCCTTTCAGCCTCACGACTTTTTTGCCGGCCTCGGCGAGCATGATCATCTTGGCGATAATATCATCCTGCTTGCAGGATGCGCGATAGCCGCGCTTGCCGACGGCGATCATCCGCGCTTCACGCCGCGCCATGCCGATGATTTCGGGCGCGACGAGATCATCGTAAAGCACGACATCGGCGGCCTGCAACACACGCAGAGCCTTCAACGTGAGAAGCTCGGGATCGCCGGGTCCTGCGCCGACCAGCGCGACGGAGCCTTGCGCGCGAGGACTTTGAGTTTCTCCACGGCTCTCGCCGAGAGCAGCGGTGAGCAGCGCATCGAAATCCGCCGCCTCAGGCGCGCGCGCGCCGAGCGCTTTCGATACGAACATTTCCCAGAAACGTCTCTGGATGCGGGCCGAAGGCGCGCGTACCTTCAATTTCGCGCGCCAGCCTTCCGCCGCCGTCGCCCAAAGCTTGATCGCACGCGGCAGCAGCGCTTCGAGCCAGCCCCGCAAGGCGAGAGCGAAAACGGGGCTTGCGCCCTTCGTCGAGATAGCGATGACGAGCGGCGAGCGATCAATGATCGTGCCGACCTGGAAATCACAGAATTCCGGCCGATCAATTAAATTTGCGGAGACGCGGGCGAGCCGCGCGGCGGCGTAAAACGCCGCGGCGTCGTCCTTCGCCAGAAAATCGCCGAAGGCGAGCGCCATGCCGTTGAAATCTTCCGGCTGCCAGCGCCGTTGCGTCAGATGCACGAGTTCGCAGCGCCCGGCGAGAGCGACGATGCCGGCGCCGGGATCGGGACAGATGACATCGACCTCAGCGCCGGCTGCCTGGAGCAGCTCGGCCTTCCACGCCGCGCGGGCTGAGCCTCCCGCCAGCAGCACGCGTTTGCCAGCAAGATCGAAGAAGACCGGCAGACTTGCGAGCCCTTGCATCGGCGCCGCATCATTGTCTTCGTGGTCTTCCTGCTGGTCCGCCTCGGTCTTAACCAAGTCCTTCGCTTCCTTGTCGTGTGCGCCTGATGTACTCAACGTGCGCATGACAGTCTACCATATATGCGCCGTACCGTCCCGGCGGATGCGGGCCATTGGAGAAAGCGAATGAACATCGATCTTTCGAATAAAACCGCAATCGTGACCGGCTCGACGCTTGGCATCGGCTTTGCGGTCGCCAGGGGGCTGGCGGAATCGGGGGCGACTGTCATCATCAACGGGCGTTCGGAGGCCTCTGTCGGGCAGGCGATCGGCGCTTTGAAAAAGGCTATCCCGCAAGCTGTGGTCCGTGGCGTCGCCGCCGATCTTGGCACGGCCGAGGGATGCGCAAAGCTCATTGCCGCCGAGCCGGAGGCAGATATTCTCGTCAACAATGTCGGCATTTTCGGCCCGCAGGATTTCTTCGAAATTGTGGACAGCGAATGGACGCGCTTCTTCGAAACCAATGTCATGTCAGGCGTGCGCCTGTCGCGCGCCTATGCGCCGGGCATGCTGTCGCGCAATTGGGGGCGGATCATTTTCATCTCTTCTGAATCCGGTCTGAATATCCCGGTCGAGATGATCCATTACGGTTTCACCAAGACCGCCCAGCTTTCGGTCTCGCGTGGGCTTGCCAAGCGGTTTGCCGGCACGGGCGTCACGGTCAATGCAGTTTTGCCGGGACCGACACTCTCCGAAGGCGTCGAGGCCATGATGAAATCCATGCCCATTGCCGAGAACGTTTCGATGGAAGAGGCCGCAGCCGATTTCGTCAGAAAACATCGGCCAAGTTCGATTTTGCAGCGCGCGGCAAGCGTCGAGGAAGTCGCCAATATGGTTGTCTATGTGGCTTCGCCGCTGTCTTCTGCAACGACCGGCGCGGCGCTCAGGGTCGATGGTGGCGTCGTTGATACGATTGCTTGAAGGCTTAGGGAGCGATTCGCCTTCATAAGTAATTGAATTTATTTATGTTCATAAATATCTCGCGCGATAAGGAGAAGCCTATGGATGCCGATGTGCTAGCTGCATTATCGAGGCCGGAGCGCTTGGAACTTTGGGCTGAAATCATTAATCGCACGCAGGCTGTAGCCGTGCTCGAACTAGGCGTCTGGAAGGGCGAATTCGCGGAATATCTGCTTACGCATTGCCCCAGCATCAATCGCTACAACATGCTCGATCCGTGGCGCCATCTTGATCGGTGGAAAAAGCCCGCCAACACCTCGCAAAAGCATTTCGACAAGATCCTTGACGAGGCTCTGAGACGGACGGATTTGGCTAAGGATAAGCGCGTCATACTTCGCGGCACGACCGTCGAAGTCATTGAGGGAATATCAGATGCGTCTCTCGATCTGGTCTACATCGATGGGGATCACACCCTTAAGGGCATAAGCATCGACCTCGTCCGAGCCTATCCGAAGGTGCGCCCCGGAGGTATCATTGGCGGTGATGACTATTCACCAACAATCTGGCAACACGCTGCTAAATTCGAACCGACCATGGTGTGTCCTTTCGCGGCATATTTTGCCGAGGCGATGGGCGCGCCATTGATTATTTTCCCGCAAAACCAATTCGCGATCATCAAGCCTGAGAGCGGTACTTATGGTGCCGATTTCCGTATCATCGATACGACGGGGCGATACGGCGAGCCTGCGGTCCTCGCACAGGTGAGAAGGCCGCTTTGGGCTCATCCGCTGTTCAAATACCTACCATCTGTCTCCCGGCCGCCGTTCAAGAATTAAAGCCGCTCTGGTTTGCAAACTACACAATCCCCATGCCCTTGCGCTTCGCCCCGGAGCTTCCGAGCGGGCGAAGAGACGGGGTCCAGATCTATGCTTCTCACTCACCAGAATATTCGGCGTAGCAATCCTTCGTCTCATACACGACGACGCCTGCGAGCTGCGGCAGCGCCTTTTTGACCCGCGTGAAGATCCAGACGGCGATATTTTCGGCCGTGGGATTTTCGAGACCTTCGACTTCGTTCAGACAATGATGGTCGAGCTTTGCGCGCAAGGGACCAAAAGCGTGTTCGATCTCGAAGAAATCGACCACGAAGCCGGTTGCCGGATCGACCTTGCCCTCGAGTTTCAACTCGACGCGATAGGAATGTCCATGCATCGCATGGCAGCGGTGCGTTTTGGGCACTTTGGGGAGGAAATGCGCGGACTCGAAACTGAACGCCTGGGTTATTCTCATTGCACAATCTTCGGATGATTTTCGTCGCACCGTATCAGCGAAGGACTTCGCGACGGCAGTGACAGCGGCCAGCAGTCAGCGCAGGCCGATCCATTTATGAGTCTGGAGACTCAGCCGCCATCGCGGATGTTCCTGGCAATAGGCGACGGCTGCGGCGGTATATTCGGCCAGTTGCGGCCCGTCCATCGGTTGCAGGAAGAAATGCGTAAAGGCAAGCTCTTCGAGCGTTTCGGGCGGTAGATCTTCCTGCGGAAAGACAAGCTTCAGCTCGTCGCCGCTGCGCGCCTGGAGCTTTGTCGAGGCCTTGGGGCTGACGCAGACCCAGTCGACGCCTTGCGGGATGGGCAGAGTGCCGTTCGTCTCAAGGCCGCAGGCGAAGCCTGCCTCATGCACGGTTTCGAGCAGCGCTTCATCAAGCTGCAACAACGGCTCGCCGCCCGTGAAGACGACATAGGCGTGATCCCGCGGGGCATCCCCCCAGGCTTTGGCGATGGCGGCTGTGAGTTCCTGCGGCGTCCTGAATTTGCCGCCGTCCGTACCGTCGGTGCCGACGAAATCCGTGTCGCAGAACCAGCAGGGCGAGCGTTCGCGATCCTCGTCGCGGCCGGACCAGAGGTTGCATCCGGCAAAACGGCAGAACACGGCGGCGCGCCCCGCCTGCGCGCCCTCTCCCTGCAAGGTGCGGAAGATCTCCTTGACCTGATAAACGCTCATCCTCCCGTCACCCAACGCAAAAAGGGCCTCATCGAGGCCCTTTTCAGAACGTCCTGATGCGGAAAAGCCATCAAATGGCGGCGGTGATCCATTTCTTCAGCTCGCTCTTGGGCGCGGCCCCCACCTTCGAGGAGGCCATCTTGCCATCCTTGAAGATCATAAGTGTAGGGATGCTGCGGATGCCATAGGTGCCGGCCACTCCCGGGTTTTCATCCACATTGAGTTTGGCGATCGTCACCTTGCCTTGCAGTTCGTCGGCGATTTCCTCAAGCGAAGGGCCGATCATCTTGCAGGGGCCGCACCATTCGGCCCAGAAATCCACCACGACAGGCCCTTCGGCAGCCATGACGTCGGTTTTGAAATTGGCGTCGGTAACTTTAACGGTGGCCATGATCGCCCTCGATTCGGTTTGCGGGAGGGTTCCCGCTTGTTCGGGTGAAACGTAAGTAGAGCGCTGCGACGCGTCAAGGAGGCGGTTGATGGTGCAAAGGTTAACCGGCTTTTGTCAGCCTACATCGGCCGCACGCGTCCGGGAACGCCCATCGGGCAGTCGAGCGCCGCGCGGTCCCACTTTCCGGTATCGGCCGCCGCCTCATAAGTGGCGGTGAGGAAATCGAGTAGCAAGGCGTCGGGCTGTGCGGCTCGGCGAACCGCGTCGTAAGGCAGGAGGAATTCGCCCATCGCCGGGTCGAAATGGCCGCCGGGTGGCATCGGACGGTCACGGAAGCCTTTGGGCTCCGGATAGGCGTAGGAATAGAAAGCGGCTTGCGGGAAAGCTGCATTGCCGGGCCAGAAGCCAGCGCTGCTCACCTCATGCGAATAGGCTTCGCGCGTGATGGCGTCGGGCAAACCGGGGATGCCGCCCGGATGAAGCGGCGCCTTACGGCCGGAAAAGCGCGACACCGCGAGATCGAAGCTGCCCCAGAAGAAATGCACGGGACTGACCTTGCCGAGAAAGCCGGTGCGAAACTGCTGGAAGACCCGGTCGATCTGGACGAGCGCACGCCAGAAGCGATGCGCCGCGGCCGGATCATAGGCCGAATGGCTGCGGTCCTGCGAAAACAGGATGGGGTTGGCGAGTTCGCTCGGCATTTCGTTGATTTTGACCGAAACGCCCATGACTTTGAGAAGGTCGCCGACGCGATGATAGAAATCGCTGACGGTCTGCGGTTCGAGGGCGAAGGCCTGCTCGTCGCCGCGGCTGGTGCGCGCGATGAGGCGCTGGCTGACGAAATCGAACTCGATTTCGAGCAGTTCGGCGCCGAAGGGCATTGGTGAGGTGGTCAATCCGCGCGCCGTGACGTAGAGCGTCGCCTGCCATCCGTGATTGATCCAGGGGTTGAGCCGCAGCCGGACCTTCCCGACGATTTGCATCCAGAGCTGCAAGGTTGTGGCCGTCTCGGACCACGCGGCATAGGGCAGATCGGGCCAAAGGTCGGTCATTTCAACTCCAACTTACAAAGACAGCCTTACAAAGACAGCGCCGCGAGCGCTTTGTCCATTGCCTGCGGCTCAAGCTCGACGACTTGCGGGCCTGCCGTGAAGATCAGCAGCATCCGCAGCCGCTTCTCCGGCCAGAGCGGGGCGAGCGCCGCCCGGTAAAGCGCCATCTGCGTCAGAAAAGCAGCGGGCGCTGAGGCGGCATCATGCACCATGCCGGTCTTGAAATCAGCCACGAGGACTTCGTCTTCCGTCTCAACGATACGGTCCACCTGGCCGCTCACTTCGCGCAGCTTGCCGTTTGCGGCGGTGATCCGCCCCGCAACGGCGACTTCCGCTCTCGATCGAGGCCCGAAAAGCGCGGCGAGGCCCTTGTTGCCGAGCACGTTGAGGGCCTGCGTGATCAATTCTTCGTGCCATGGCGCGAGACGCGGTGCGCGCGCGGCGAGAAAGGCTTTCGCCGCGGCCCGCCGTCCTTCCGGCGAGACTTGTGGAAGATATTGCAGGAGAACATGTGTCAGCCGGCCGCGCTCCAAAGCTTCACGTCTGAGACGGCCCGTCTCATCGATTGGGAGCGCATCGGCGGCGGCGAGAGCGGTCGCCGGTTTGAGCGGCGGCATGGGGCTTGTCTCGGCGGGCGCGGGCCGCAACAGAAAATCAGGAACAATGATGGCCTGTGGAGAAAGGGCTTCAACGGGAGGGCTTGAATCCGGAATTCGTGTGCCTGGAGTCTCACGGCGCAGAATCTTGTCGGCGTTGTCCCAGAACGCGGGGATCTCCTCAAATCCATTTGCAGACTTGCTCACCATCTTCGCCCAGGCGACTTCACCAGGCTCGCGCTTGTTGTAAAAGCCGGCGATATAGAGCCGCTCCTCCGCGCGCGTCAGCGCGACGTAGAGAAGGCGGCGATGTTCGTTCCCCGCCTCGGCGCGCGCATCCTCGCGCGCTTTCGCGACGACATCCGGGTCCTGATCCTTCTGCACGGCCCAAACCGGCAGAGCCTCGCCGGTCACGGGATCCTGTAACCGATAGATCTTTGGATCGTGCTGTGCGCTCGGCACGCCGCAAGTGTCGGGCAGAAAGACGATCTTCGCCTCGAGTCCTTTGGCCGCATGGACTGTCATAACGCGCACGCAATCGCCCGCGGCCTCCATGTCGCGTTTGATTTCGAGATGTGCGCCGTCGAGATCGGCAAGAAAGCGCGCGAGCGAGAAAATGCCGTCGCGCTCGGCATGCAAGGCAAGCTGTAAAAATTCATCGAGCGCATCGCAGGCTTCTGCGCCAAGGCGCGCTTCCATCGCGCGGCGGCCGCCGTCTCCGCTCAAAAGGCGCGCATAAAACTGGAAGGGCGACAACGCCGCGCGCCCGCGCCAG
>SCSF01000131.1 GCA_004298435.1 Beijerinckiaceae bacterium | reverse complement strand
GTGTCATTCGCATCTTCGAGCATGAGACGCGGGTCGAAATTGCGGAACCGGTCGCTGCGCAGTTCGCCATCAATATGCGACGCCCGGGCGGGGATAACATTCGCGTCGAGCGATTAAGCGGCAGTTCGGAACCCATGACCTCTGAAACCGTGGCAAAGAGTTCCAGGCCGAAACATCGTGCGAAAGCGGAACGCAAAGGCCGGGCAAAGACCTAAACTCGGCGCGTCAGCGATGAGATTCGCTCACCCCGTCTCCATCTCGCTCGACAGCTCCAGCCATTCCTCTTCCGCTGCGACAAGCGCCTTGGCAAGTTCGACGCGTTGTTTGGCGAGATGCGATGCCTTTGCTGGATCGATGATGAAGGCGTCGGGATCTGCGAGCGCGGCATCGACCTTGGTGATGAGCGTCTGAAATCGCATCATTTTTTCTTCCGCGACACTGATCTTTTTTTTCAGAGGCACGGCTGATTTCGCGGGCCGCGCCAGTTGCTTCACTGGCGCGGACTCCTCATTTGATTTGCCAACCGACTTGTTGCTTGAGCCCTTGCGCGCCGATTCCGCACCGGCTTTTTCCAGCACATGCTTTTTGTAATCGTCCATGTCGCCGGCGAAGGCCTTCACCGTGCCTGAATCGACAAGCCAGAGCCGGTCTGCGCAAGCTTCCAGCAGATAGCGATCGTGCGAGACGAGGATCACTGCTCCCTGATAGCCGTTCAGTGCTTCTATCAGCGCGGCGCGGCTGTCGATGTCGAGATGGTTGGTCGGCTCGTCGAGAATCAGAAGATGTGGCGCGTGAAAGGTCGCGAGCCCCATCAGAAGCCGCGCCTTCTCGCCGCCTGAGAGAAGTTCGACTTTCGTATCCGCCTTGATGTTCGGAAAGCCCATTTGCGCGCAGCGTGAACGGATTTTGGACTCGGGTGCGTCGGGCATCAGCCTCGCGACGCATTGAAAGGGCGTCGCGTTGACATCGAGATCATCAACCTGATGCTGGGCGAAGAAGCCGACGCTCAGCTTGGACGAACGTCTGATGTCGCCAGACAAGGCGGCGAGACGCCCCGCGATGAGCTTCGCGAAGGTCGATTTGCCGTTGCCGTTCGCGCCAAGCAGGCCGATGCGATCATCATTGGAAATTGTGAGCGACAGGCGCTGCAACACCGGCGTGCCATCGTATCCGGCTGCGGTATTTTCCATTGCAACGATCGGCGGGCTCAGTTGTTTTTGCGGCGACGGCAGATCGAAGGGCAGGATATGCCCGTCGATGATTGCGGTGACGGGCTGGAGTTTTGCGAGCATCTTGAGACGTGATTGCGCCTGTGCGGCCTTCGTTGCTTTGGCGCGAAAGCGATCGACAAAAGCCTGCAAATGCTTGCGCTGGTCTTCCTGTTTCTTTTGCAGCTTGAGCTGAATCGCCTGTTTTTCGCTGCGCTGGCGCTCGAAGCCTGAATAATTGCCGCGCCAGAGAGTCAGCTTTGCCTGATCGAGATGCAGGATATGGTCTGCGACGGCATCGAGCAGATCGCGGTCATGGCTGATGACGAGGATCGTGCCGGAGTAGCGTTGCAGATAATCGACGAGCCAGAGCGTGCCTTCAAGGTCGAGATAGTTCGTCGGCTCATCGAGCAGCAAAAGGTCCGGCGCAGAGAACAGGACAGCGGCAAGGGCGACGCGCATGCGCCAGCCGCCCGAAAATTCAGAAAGGGCGCGTTGCTGCGCATCTGCGTCGAAGCCGAGACCCGACAAAATGGCGGCGGCTCGCGCTGGCGCCGAATGCGCGTCGATATCGACGAGACGCGTCTGGATTTCGGCGATCCGATGCGGATCCGTTGCGGTCTCGGCCTCGTTGAGAAGGCTGGCGCGTTCGCGATCGGCCTCAAGGACGAAATCGACGAGCTTGCCGGGGCCGCCGGGCGCTTCCTGCTCGACGCGGCCGAGGCGCGCATGGCGGGGGAGGGAGAGTGTGCCGTCGTCCGCACCTAATTCGCCCGAGATCAGCTTGAAGAGAGTGGTTTTGCCTGCGCCGTTGCGGCCGACGAAGCCGATGTGGCCACCCTCCGGCAAGGCGGCGGTGGCGTGGTCGAAAAGAAGCCGTGCGCCGAGACGCAGGGTGATGTCGTTGAGGTGAAGCATGGGCTCTTGTGGCTGTGCTCGCGCGCTATGGCAAGACCAGCCGTTGTGGATGGAGAATGGGCCAAAGCAGGGTGGATGGCGCGGCAGGTCGTCGCACAGAAGCCGGAAATGCGCGCTCCTGCCTCTGCGAGATCATCGTTTTAGATATTATATAGAATAATTCTAAGAATTGCGCATCGCACTAAATCTCTTTATAAAGTTGGTACTCAGCAAGGAGATTTTGCGATGGTTATGATTGGCTCCAAGGTTCCGGGGTTCAGTGTCGTCGGCGTCAAGCCGGGGTTCGAGCATCATGTAGAGAATGGCGAGAGCGCTTTCGAGACCCTGACGGAGGAGAGCTTTCCCGGTCAGTGGAAAGTGATCTTTTTCTATCCGAAGGATTTCACCTTCGTCTGCCCGACCGAGATTGCCGAATTCGCGCGGCTTTCGCCGGAGTTTGCCGACCGCAACGCGGTGGTTCTCGGTGGCTCGACCGATAATGAGCATTGCAAGCTCGCTTGGCGGCGCAATCACAAGGATCTTGCCAAGCTGCCGATCTGGCAGTTCGCGGACAACAACGGGTCGCTGACCGACGGATTCGGCGTCCGCTCGCCGGAGGGCGTCGCATTCCGCTACACCTTCATCGTCGATCCCGACAATGTGGTGCAGCACATCTACGCCAACAATCTGAACGTCGGCCGTGCGCCCAAGGATACGCTGCGCGTTCTCGACGCTTTGCAGACGGACGATCTCTGCCCCTGCAATCGCCAGGTCGGTGGCGACGTTCTGGAAGCTGCCTGACAATCCTATGCGGACCGGAGGTCCGCGATCCAGAGGACGACCGGGGGACCGCGGACCTCTGGTCCTCACTTCCGACTCATGCACCTCCGGTCTGCCATCCGAAAGGAACGCTATGTCCATCGAAGATTTGAAGCAGCAACTGCCGGATTTCGCCAAGGATGTCAGGCTCAATCTCTCCGGCATCGTCAACGACGAGACTTTGACGCCGGAAGCGAAATACGGACTTCTCCTCGCCTGTGCGATTACATCGCGGAATCGTCAGGTGATCGAGGCTGTCGAGGCTGAGGCCGCGCCGCATCTTTCGCCGAAGGCGCGCGATGCCGCACGCGCTGCGGCCTCGATCATGGCGATGAACAATGTCTATTATCGCTTCGCGCATCTGGTTTCGAACAAGAGCTATGCGAGCATGCCGGCGCGGCTCAGAATGACGGTGCTCGCCAATCCCGGCGTGTCGAAAGCGGATTTCGAGCTTTGGTGCCTCGCCGTCTCGGCGATCAACGGCTGCGGCGCCTGCATGGATTCGCACGAGAAGGTGCTGGTCGAAGCCGGAGTAAGCGCGGAGGCAATCCAGACGGCAGTTCGCTTCGCCGGCATCATCCAATCGGCAGCCATCGCGCTCGAAGCGGCGGGCCAGCCGGTCGCGGCGTGACCGCCTTGTCTTCGGCTTCGTCACATTCTGGTGGTTGCGAAGCGGACCCGATGAACCAGACAACCCCCATATGAACTGTCTGGCCTATGCACCAGGGGCCTTTCTTCCTTGCCCAAGGTGGGAGCGGGTCCTAGAGAGACCATAGCTCAATTTGTGTGCCGGGGGAATCAGGTGCCGCCTCTCGACATTGGAAACGCGAATATGATGCCGGATGTGAGAGCGGTGATTGCGATTGGCCTGCAAGGGCAGTTCGGCCTGAATGGAAGGCTGCCTTGGGAAGGCAATCGGCAGCGCGCCTTTGTCGCCGATGTCGAACGGTTCTTTGAACTGACGCAGGGTCATGTGCTGATCATGGGCCGGCGCACCTTCGAGTCCGTGCCGGAGTTCGCGTTCAAGGACCGGGAGATCGTCAAGATCCAATCGAGCGAAGCGCCTGCCGAAGTGCTGGCGCGTTTTCCCGGCCGGGTTGTATTCATAGGCGGTGGGCCTCCGGTCTATGCGGCCTATGCGCCGTTCATCCGGCACTGGGACATCAATCGCCTGCCTTACGAGGGCGAGGCGGATCGCTGGTTCAATCCGCGCTGGCTCGTCAAATCGCCCTCAGGCAAAACCCCGCCGCGGTTTGAATGAGCCGACAGGCAGGTTTTCCTTCCGTTCAGGTTTCCTTGATCGCAACCGCGAAATGGGGCACAAACCGCTCGGCATTGCCATGGACGCCACCTGCTGCGCTCCAGGCCGACCAGATTTTCAATTCAGAGAGTTCGGGCCGTTCCGGGGCTGCGACCCCCAACTGGAAAAGTCCTGTGACTTGGTAAGGTTTGTTTGATGTTGCCTCCCTTGCGCGTCGGCATCGCCGGTCTCGGCACGGTGGGCCTTGCGGTTCTCCGGCTTCTCGATCGCCGCGCCGCGGCTCTCGCGGCCATGAGCGGTCGGATGATCGAGATCGCCGCTGTCTCGGCGAAAAACCCGGCTAAGGATCGCGGCGCCGATCTGTCGCGCTATGAATGGTTCGACGATCCGGTGAAGCTCGCGGCTGCGCCGCAGATCGACCTTTTCGTTGAACTCATCGGCGGCGCGGACGGGGCGGCGCATGATGCTGTCGCAGCCGCGCTTCGTTCCGGCAAATCGGTGGTAACCGCCAACAAGGCACTGCTTGCCAAACATGGCATAGCGCTCGCCAAACTGGCCGAAGAAAAACAGGCGGCTCTCGCATTCGAGGCTTCGGTCGCCGGCAGCATCCCAATCGTCAAGACGCTGCGTGAGGCGCTTTCCGGCAATGTCGTCCAGCGTGTCTACGGAATTCTGAACGGCACCTGCAATTACATCCTGTCGCGCATGGAGACTGAGGCGCTCTCCTTCGACGATTGCCTTTCGGAGGCGCAGCGTCTCGGCTATGCGGAAGCCGATCCGAGTTTCGACATCGGCGGCCAGGACACGGCCCACAAGCTCGCCGTTCTGACCGCATTGGCTTTCGGAACGATGATCGATCCCGATGCTGTCGCCATCGAGGGGATCTCGTCGATCACGCTCGCCGACATCAAGGCTGCTGATGAACTCGGTTACAGGATCAAGCTTCTTGGCGTCGCCAATCGCACGTCTGGCGGAATTGAACAGCGCGTTCATCCCACAATGGTGCCACGCTCATCGGCGATTGCGCAGGTGATGGGCGTCACAAACGCGGTGACGGTGGATGCCGATGCGGTGCATGAACTGACGCTGATGGGTCCCGGTGCAGGCGGCGAGGCGACGGCTTCCGCCGTCGTTGCCGATATTGTCGATATTGCAAAAGGATTGCGGCAGCCGCCGCTTGGTCTGCCGGTCTCCAGTTTGAAGCCGCTTGAGCGTGCGCCCATCCAGATGCACGAAGGCGGCTATTATATCCGTCTCTCCGTCTACGACCGGCCCGGCGCAGCAGCGGCGATTGCCACGCGCATGGCCGAATGCAATATTTCGCTTGAGAGCATCATGCAGCGGCGTCCCTGGGGTGACAAAGCCAAGCGCGCCGAAGCAGTGCCTGTTATTCTGATCACTCATGCGACATATGAGAAAAGCGTTCGTCAGGCGTTGGCGTCTGTCGTCGCCGATGGTTTCATCGCCGAAAATCCTCAGGTGATCCGCATCGAACGCGAGCAATTCTGAAGAGGGAAGGGAGCATCACTTGGTCGATCTTATCGTCAAGAGCCAGGATATTATCGATCGGATCCTTACGCTCGAATTGGTGCGCGTCACTGAGCGCGCTGCGGTTTCCGCCGCGCGGCTGCGTGGCCGCGGCGACGAAAAAGCTGCCGATCAGGCCGCTGTCGATGCGATGCGACGCGAATTGAGCCGGTTGCCGATTGAGGGCACGGTTGTCATCGGCGAAGGCGAGCGTGATCGCGCGCCCATGCTCTTCATCGGTGAAAAGCTCGGCACGGCATCTGGCCCCAAGGTCGATATTGCCGTCGATCCACTCGAGGGCACGACGCTCTGCGCAAGAGACATGCCGGGCTCGATCGCTGTCATGGCTATGGCGGCGGCAGGCTCGCTCCTCAATGCGCCTGACGTTTACATGGAAAAGATCGCGATCGGTCCGGGATACCCGCGTGGGATCGTCGATATCGACATGACGCCGGAAGAGAACATTCGTGCGCTCGCGAAAGCGAAAGGCGTCCGTCCGAATGAGATTTCGGTGCTGGTTCTCGATCGCGAACGTCACAAGCAGATCATCGAGGATTGCCGCCGCATCGGCTGTCCGCTGCGGATCATTCCGGATGGCGATGTCGCGGGCATCATCTATACGGCGCAGCCGGAGCAGACGGGCATCGATCTCTATCTCGGCATCGGCGGCGCGCCGGAGGGCGTGCTGGCGGCAGGGGCGCTTCGCTGCGTCGGTGGCCAGATGCAGGGCCGTCTGATTCTCGATACCGAAGAGAAGATCGCGCGCGCTGCCGGCATGGGCGTCAAGGATCCGCACCGCAAATATGACATGAAGGAACTGGCGTCCGGCGATGTGATCGTGTCGCTGACAGGCGTTACCGATGGAGCGCTGGTTGCGGGCGTCAGATTCGACAAGGATGTCATTCGTACTGAGACATTAATTTATCGCTCGACGTCCGGAACCGTCCGCAAGATTGCCGCAGAACATCGCGAAATGGATAAGTTCAATCTGGACTGACGCGGCCCGATAAAGCCCGCGTGCGTCGACTGCGGGAGATTTGGAATGCGCCGATCCGGCCGGACTTTTCTCATTTGTGGAGCTCTTGCGCTCTTTTGCCTGAGCGTCACGGCTCGGGCGCAGGACGCGTCGGATACGCATGGCGTTAAGCCGAGCGAACTGACGCGCGAGGCGATTCTGAACGACCCGGAAACGCCGGTCGGGGGCAATCCGAAGGGCGATGTCACCATCGTCGCCTTCGAGGATTACAACTGCCCTTACTGCAAGAAATCAGAACCGGCGCTGCAAAAACTGATCCGGGTCGATGGGCATATCCGCCTCGTCTATAAGGATTGGCCGATTCTTTCGAAGACATCGGTCTATGCCGCGATCATTGCTCTTGGCGCAAAATATCAGGGCAAATATGAGGTTCTGCATCGCGCATTCATGCAGATTCGCGGACATGCCGACAATGCGATGATCGATCGCGCCGTGCATGAGTCAGGCGTCGATATTGCGCGGCTGAACAAGGATCTCGCGGCCCACAGCGCCGAGATCCATGCGATCATCCGGCGCAATAATGCGCAAGCGCTCGGCATGGGATTTCAGGGCACTCCGGTCTTTCTGGTCGGCCCCTATCTCGTGGCGGCGGCACTCGATTATAATGGCTTCAGGAAAGTCGTCGCACAGGCCCGCGAGGGTGAAGGGAAGTAGGCCCGCGATCCCTCTCGCCTGGCGCGTTTTCAAGCGAAGTGGCTTTCGGTTCGCGTGAAGAAAACGCGCCAAAACAAATAAGTAGAGCCGCGGTTCTGATTCCATCAGAACCGGAATGGCTCTAGCGCGAGGAAGGTTTCACATTTCAGGAGTGTTCCATGCCGCGGACAACCCTTCGGCTTTTCGCCGTGAGCCTTGCTTTCTTAGGCTTTTGCGCCTTCGGCGCCACGAATGCGCAGCCGGTCAAGCCGCACGATGCGCTGCGCAAAGCGATCTTCAACGATCCCGAAGCGCCGATTGGCGGCAATCCGAAAGGTGACGTCACAATCGTCGCTTTCGAAGATTACAATTGCACCAATTGCAAGGCTTCCGAGCCGGCACTCCGGAAACTGGTGAAAGACGACGGTCATATCCGTGTCGTGTACAAGGACTGGCCGATCTTCGGGAAGGCATC
>SCSF01000017.1 GCA_004298435.1 Beijerinckiaceae bacterium | reverse complement strand
GAAGAACCAGAGGGTGCCTTGCGCGAGGATGCCGAACGCGAATGGGGTCATTTGCTGAAGGCGGCAAATGCCGGCGATGCGGAGGCCTATCGCCGTTTTCTGACTCTGCTGACGCCCGAATTGCGCCGTTTCGTTCGCGGTTGCCTGAGCCGGGCCGGTGCGCCTGAGGCCGATGCCGAAGATATCCTTCAGGAGGTTCTGCTCACCATTCACCTGAAGCGGCAGACCTGGATGAACGGCTCGGCGGTGGCGCCCTGGGTGTTCACGATTGCCCGGCACAAGACCATCGATTTCCTGCGCCGCCGTGGCCGCCGCATCCACCTGCCGCTTGATGATTTCAGCGAATCGCTTGCGTCCGAGGCGCAGGCGCCCAGCCTGATCGAGTCAGACATCGACCGGCATCTCGACAGTCTTTCGTCGGTTCAGCGCAAGGTCGTAAAGTCGATCGCGGTGACAGGCAGCTCTATCGCCGAGACGGCAGCGGACCTTGCTATGACTCAGGGCGCTGTGCGTGTTGCCCTGCACCGCGGCCTGGCCGCGCTTGCGATAAAATTTTCGGCCTCTGGCAAACATATGCGTGAGACATGAAAACCGAGTCCCTGATCGAGATCCTCGCTGCCGACCGCACCGTCCCGACGATGCCGCTGTCGCGAGCGCTGCTGCTTGGCCTCTTGCCTGCGGTGGCGGTCTCATTGCTGCTCTATGCCGCCGTTCTCGGGCCGCGTCACCACCTGCTGGCGCAGATTGCCGAACCGCGGCTCCTCTTCAAGATCGTGTTCCCCTTCGCGGTCGGAGTTTGCGCCTTCCCCATGGTTCTGAGGCTGGTGCGGCCGGGCGCCAATGCGCGCCGTTACCGCCGGCTCCTGCTTTTGCTTGCTCTGGTGCTTATCGCGGCGGTTGCGAGCGAACTCATGGTCGTGCCGCCAGCGCGTTGGGAAGCAAGCTGGATCGGACATAATGCCCGCTTCTGCCTTGTCATGATTCCAGGTTTGTCATTCGCGCCGCTGCTTGCCACGCTCATCGTGCTGAAACGCGGCGCGCCGACTAATCCAACGCTGGCCGGGGCGGGGGCGGGGCTTCTGGCAGCGGCCATCGGCGCTACTCTCTACGCCACCCATTGCCCGGATGATTCGCCACTTTTCGTCGCGAGCTGGTACGGCCTCGCGACTCTCGTCGTCGTCATCATTGGCAGTATTGCCGGGTCGAAATGGCTGCGGTGGTGAGAACGGGAGGCAGCCGTAGAGAAAATGGTGGGCGCGACAGGGATCGAACCTGTGACCCCTACGATGTCAACGTAGTGCTCTCCCGCTGAGCTACGCGCCCGATCGCATTCGCGATTGGTAGGGAAGGGCAGGCTATATCGGCTCGCTTGAGCCTGCGCAAGCGGCTTTCGCCAATTTTGCGCCCCCGCCCGCGCCTTCGCCGGTTTCAGCCGTCCTCATGCCGCCAGCAGGCGCTGCACCTCATTGACGAGGTCCTTGAGATGAAACGGCTTTGACAGGATTTTCGCCTGCTTCGGCGCATTGTTGTCAGGGTTGAGCGCGACGGCGGCGAAGCCGGTGATGAACATCACCTTGATGTCTGGATCGAGATCGGTCGCCCGGCGGGCAAGCTCGATGCCGTCCATCTCGGGCATCACAATATCGGTCAGAAGCAGTTGAAACGGCTCCTCGCGGAGCCGGTTATAGGCCGAGAGCCCATTGTCGAATGAGGCAACGGAAAAGCCGGCATTCTGCAACGCTTTGGCAAGGAAGCGGCGCATGTCATTGTCGTCTTCGGCGAGGAGAATCCGAAGATTTGGGGAAAAACTGGTGTCACTCATTTTGGCCTCTAAATCACGTCCATGACTTTGGATCGAACCGGTTCAAGGTCATGGACGGACCGCCTCTGTAATTTCCAAAGCGGCGGGTTGCGAGCATCGTTCCATTGCGTATCCGCTCCGGCGGGACCGTTATGAAACCGGATTTGGGTAAAAATCGAGTGAAGTTTCCCCGCCTTTGGTTAAATAGGGCGTCTCAGGAATTTGCCATTGGCTGCCGGAGGCCAGCCGGGCTGCCCGAACGACAGCCGCCGCAGAGTGGACAGACAGGTCATCTCTTGTCACACTCTGTCGCAGGTGCGCGGTGCTTCCCCGCCGGGGGCATATAAAGCGACGGAATGCCGTCTTGTGGAGACATTCACAGCGCAACTTGTTCGGGTGCAGGGCACGAACAAATATGAAAACCGCGCGAAGGTGAGATCCTGATAGGAAGTCGCAGCAAGAGGAGCATTCATGTCCGGCCGGGTCCGTATCGATGCACATGCCGCCAAAGTGCTTGTCGACGGGCAACCACATGAACCCGAACTCGACCCGCCCTTCGATGTATTCGAACCATCCGCGCTTGCCTCGCCGCTGGTATTTTCCTCGCCGCACTCAGGCGCTATCTATCCGAGACGTTTTCTGACGGCAGCGAAGCTCGACGCGACGGCCTTGCGGCGCTCCGAGGATGCCTATGTCGATGAATTGTTCGCCGGAGTCGTAGCGCATGGCGCTCCGCTCCTCCGCGCCCGCTTCCCACGCGCCTATCTCGATTTGAACAGGGAGCCCTACGAGCTCGATCCGCGAATGTTCGACGGCCGTCTGCCGGTCTTCGCCAACACCCGCTCCGTGCGAGTCGCCGGCGGGCTTGGCACGATTGCGCGCATCGTCGGCGAGTCGCAGGAGATCTATGGCGAACGGCTCAAGGTCGATGAGGCGCTGGCCCGCATCGAGAAGCTTTACAAGCCCTATCATCACAGTCTGCGTTCGCTGCTCGACCGGGCGCATCAGCGTTTCGGCCTCGCGGTGCTGATCGACTGTCATTCGATGCCGTCGGTTTCCAGCGTTCCATCGCCCGATCAAACCTCAGGCCAGAAAATGAAGGCCGACTTCATCCTCGGCGACCGCTATGGCACGAGCTGCGAGACGGTTTTCGTCGATACGGTCGAATATGAATTGCGCCGGCTCGGCTATCATGTGACGCGCAACAGGCCCTATGCCGGCGGCTTCATCACGGAACATTATGGCGATACCGCCAACCAGTTCCACGCGTTGCAGATTGAGGTCAACCGGGGCATCTATATGGACGAGCGGACGATGGAAAAGGCGCTGCGTTTCGCGCAGATCGCCGAAGATCTCTGCCACGTCGCCGATCAACTCGCCGGCCTCATTGCTACCCGCCGCGATGATGAGCGCGCCGCTGCGGAATAATGACTGTCTTGATGCGAAGGATGAAGCGGGGAATTTCCGGGCGAAGAGATTTCCAGTTCGCGTGAAGAAAGAATGCTAAAACAGACAGATAAACGGGCCTGGTGGCTCTGGCCGCAGGCACTTGAAGTTAAGCCTTAAAATGAAAGAGGCCGCTTGCGTTGCCACAAGCGGCCCAAGTCTAGGGAGGAAACGCCCAAGGAGGGCATCGGGCAGCAACAATGTTGCCGCACCGCAATAATATGCACTTGCGCCGCACAAAGAGCAAGTCCTCCTGACCCAATTTGACCCAAGTGCGTCCGCGGGCCGCAGTCGTTGGCTTAAGCACCTGAATCCAAAGGCGAGTTGTTGTATACAACGGTGGGTGAAGCTGTTCCGGGCAAGCCTTCCGGAATGTTCTTCGTTCGTCTTTTCCGACAGTGGTACAGCCTCTCTCTGTTATTCTGCCCGCCGCGACTCGCGCCCGTCTTGTGCGCGACCTGTGTCCTGCCTGTCCCTTTTGCTATCAAAGGCCGTTTTATGACCGCAGTCGATTTCGCCGCCTTCGTCGATGAGCTTGCCGAGGTTGCGGCCCGCACGTTGATGCCGTTTTTCCGCACCTCGCTCGGAGCGGAGGACAAGAGCCGCGGCGGGGCGTTCGACCCCGTGACGGAGGCGGACCGCGCGGCGGAATCGGCCATGCGCAATCTAATCAATCAGACATTTCCACACCATGGAGTCGTTGGCGAAGAATTCGGAAATGAGCGGCTGGACGCCGAATATGTCTGGGTGCTCGACCCGATCGACGGCACGAAGAGCTTCATTTGCGGCTTGCCGACCTGGGGCACGCTGATCGGCCTGCTCCATAATGGAAATCCGACCTATGGCATGCTGGTGCAGCCCTTCACGCGCGAATGTTTTTCCGGCGACGGGCAAATGGCGCGCTGGCGCGGCCCGGGCCGCGATCATGCGCAGACCGAGCGCAAGTTGAAAACCCGCGCCTGCGAGAAGCTGGCCGAGGCGACACTGATGACAACCTCGCCGCTCCTCTATCCGCCAGCCGAACTGGAAGCCTTCAAACGCGTCGAAGGCGCTGTAAGACTCTCACGCTATGGCTATGATTGTTATGCTTTCGCCATGCTCGCAGCCGGTCACGTCGATTGCGTGATGGAGGCGGGCGTCCAGACTTATGACATTGCGCCCTTGATTCCGATTGTTGAGGGCGCTGGCGGCATTGTAACGGATTGGACGGGCGGCAGCGCGGCGCGTGGCGGCAATATTCTCGCTGCCGGCGATCCGCACCTGCATGCGCAGATCGTGAAATTGCTGGCCGGCTGAGAAGCCTTAAGGAGGTGCGGGTCTCTCAAAATCCTTCGACGAGAATCTTTGCCACGGCCAATGCGCGCGGCGCTTGCGCCCTGGCGCATTCATCGCCGCCGCGACGGATTGCGCCAGCCGGTCATCGACGCCTGGAATAAAGGCATCGAAGGCAGCCCAGAATTGCGCGCGGAACGCATCCCTTTCCATCAGGATTTCATGTCGCGCGTAGGGCAGGGTTATGCAGTGGCCCGCCTTGAGACGGCTCGCGAAGGTTTCGATGGCGGAGGTATCGACAAGCCGATCGGCGCCCGCGGCCATCACCAGTATGGGCGTGAGCGTGCGGCGCGCATAATCCGCATCCTCGAACTGCCGCATCAGGCGGAAGGCGGCATTCGTCCAGCCGATCGTCGGCGCGCCAAGCGCGAGATCGGGTGCTGCGCGCACGATGTCGGCGGTGCGGCGATGGCGCGCTTCGTCCGAAGTCAATGCGGTTTGCGAAAAGGATTGCAGAAAGACTGGCTTCCTTCTGACGCCCGGAACGTAGGCGCCGCCGAAGCCCAGAATATCGAGGCATTCCACGCAGAATGCGGTGAGTCTTCTGAAGCGCAGATGCGCCAGAGCGATCATCGGCGTCGTGACGACGATCCGCGAGAAGGGAGAAAGCCCGGCGCGCGCCTGCGCGATGAGAATCGCGCCGCCCATCGAATGGCCGAGAGCGAACCAGGGCTTCGGGCAAAATGGTTCGAGAACGCTTTCGGCGAGCGCGGTGAGGTCGGCCTGATACAGATCGAAGTCGTCGACATGGCCCTTGCGATGATCGCGCAATTGACGTTCGGAAAGGCCCTGTCCGCGCCAGTCCATCACGACGACATCGAAACGCCGCTCGAGCAGCTCACCGACTGTCTCGAAGTAGCGTTCGATGAACTCGGCGCGCCCCGGTAAAATGGCGATGGTGCCGCGACTCGCAGATCCCGCAGACCATCGCGCGATGCGCAGGACGACGCCATCCTTTGTCGTAATCGCAGCGACGACAGGGGCACCGGGGACGGGAGATTCGGGCGTCGAATAAAGGTTCAAGGGGCACCCTGGAGCGTTTTCAGGCGACGAAAACGATGTCCAGTTTGACGCAAATTTTGCTGCGCGGCCACCCTTGCAGGCAGAAAGAGCATCCCCACATCAAGTTTAGCGCGGGCCTCTTCTGGACGCGCTGACGGATGGCGCAGGACCGAGACGCATGGCGGGACAGATTCCCGGATGTGCTTCGCCCACGCTGTCACACTCGCTCATTCTGGAGGATGATATGCGTCATTTGGATCTTTCGCCGCTCTATCGCTCGACCGTTGGCTTCGACCATCTGTTCAATCTGGTCAACCAGGCTGCGGCAGGCTTTGAAACAGCCCCGAGCTACCCGCCTTACAATATCGAGCACACAGCCGAAAACGGCTACCGCATTACCGTTGCGGTCGCGGGATTTTCGGACAAGGACCTCTCGATCGAGTCGAAGGAAGGCGTCTTGACGATCCGCGGCTCCAAGGAGAGTCAAAGTGAGAGCGGATCGAAGAACGAGGTGCTCTACCGGGGCATCGCCGCACGCGCTTTCGAGCGCAGGTTCCAACTCGCCGATTATGTAGAGGTTCAGGGAGCAAGCCTTGAGAACGGCCTGCTTCATGTTGACCTTGTTCGCGAACTGCCGGAGGCGCAGAAGCCGCGACAAATTCCGATTGAGACGGCGGGAAGCGGAAAGCCGGAGGCGGTGACGCAGGCGAAAGCCGCGTAAGGCATTTTCTTATCCGCTAGCATGGGGCGCCCAAGTGGCGCCCCCTTTTTTGTCCGGCGTAATGTCACTCTCATTGTTAGGAGCGGCGGAGTTAGGAGCGGCGGAGCCGCCCGCGCCGCAAAAATCGCGAATATTTTTGATAAATGTCATAAAATATTTGACTGAATATTGACGCCATAATTTACGATATATATGTAACTGTATTGGCAAATTAAAATTGCGTATTTTACTTTTGAAACCTCTAGGTGACTGCAAACGTGAAGCCAAATCAATCAGAAAAGCGGCAGAAATTCCGGGAGCTCGCCGAGAGCCGGACCAATCGAGCGGTCGAAGCAATCCTTCGGATTGGCAATCTCTCAAACCGGCAGATTTATGAGTGGGACGATGCAGAGGTGAAAAAGGTCGTCCGTGCCCTTCGCGAGGCTGTCGCAGTGGTGGAAAGTCGGTTTGAATCTCCCAAGGGAAAGCTAGCTGGCGGTTTCAAGTTATGAATTGAGGCGAGGGGCGAGATGACTTCCCATTCGGCAGTTGCACCGTTGAAAGTTGGCGATCAGGATTTCCTCGTCGCAAGCATGATCGAGCGTTGCCCGAGGGCAATGATGCTGCGGGAGCTGGCGATGAATGCGCTTGAAGCAGCGCGTCATGCGCCTGAAGATCGCCGGCTCGTGGAAATCAGGCCCTACGAGCGCGACGGCGTGAGCAAGCTTGTCATTTGGAACACCGGCCCCGGTATGAATTCGCTGGAGCTGCACCACATGTGCGACATCGCGGCGTCAATTGGAAAGGAAAAGAGTCTCACCGGCAATTTCGGAATGGGCGCGAAAGTTGCCTCTCTTCCATCCAATCAGCACGGCATGCGTTATCGCTCCTGCAAGAACGGCCGCGTGTCGGAAGTCATTCTCTGCAAACGTGAGGGGGCTTACGGTCGGCTGCGCCGCAAAGATGAAGATGGTGAAGTGCATGAGGTTGTCGATGTGACAGATACAGCGGTTTTGGAGGGGTACGACACGTCGTCCGATTGGACGGAGGTTATGCTGCTGGGCAATCGTCCCGACCAAGACACCGTGCGCGATCCCTATGATGGCGATCCGGTGCAAGATACGCAGTGGATTGCAACATATCTCTATCACCGCTTCTACAGGCTGCCGCCTGGCGTCCGCGTAGTGCTGAAGAAAGGTACGAACAAACTCGATGGTAACCGCGCGTTTGAGCCGATTCCAGCGCGACTCGAGCGGCATTTTGAGAAATATGAGACAGTCATCACCGATAGCGGCATCAAAATCCACTATTTGTATGATGCGCCGTACGACAAGGCGATGGGCCACAACCGCTCCATCAGCGGAGCGATCGCTTCAGCTGTGAGCACGTGTGCCGTCGTGTATCGCGATGAAATGTATGATGTCGGCAAGGGGCGCGGATGGACGCAAAATGCACCGATATTTGGAATACCGTTCGGCGCGCGGCACATTTCAGTGCACGTCGAATTGGCTGACGACGCATCCGTCATCTCTGAGGGGTATCGCCAATTCCTTCGCTACGCCGGCGGCGAGCAGGATCAGGTTCTGACGAAGGATTTTGCCGAGATTGTCCGTGACCACCGGCCCCCTTGGCTTCTCGAACTCATCCGCTCGTTCGCGCCGGAAAGCGCATCGAGTGACGACATCCGTGATGAGCTGCAAACGCTACTTAACGAACTCCAGGTTCAAAGAACGAGCCCGCGTGTCATCGTGAACGGACCACTCTTAGCAGATCATGGTAAGGCTCCGGGAGCGGAGTCTGGCGGTCCTGGTGCCGGAGTCTCACGCTCAAACGGGGCTGGCGAACCGGCAGGCCACAAGCCAACAGATCTCACGGCGATGCCCACTGGCGCTAAGCGCGCCGAACTGTTCGCCAACATGGAACGCGCGCCTGAAATTATCCCTCTATATGAGGATGCAGAGATCGACGAGAAAGGAGTGAAGGGGCGAGCCGCGCGGTATTACATTGATACCGGGCAGCTCTTCATCAACATGAAATATCCAGCTGTTGAGAAAATGCGGGCTTTGCTAGAGTCCGAATATGCATCCGCGGCCGACATCGACTCAATGCGCATACTCGTACAGCAGTATGCAGAGCGGTCCATCATGCTGCGCGTTGGCCGCGCTGTGGTCTACGCTTTGGCGAAGCAATTGATGAAGGAATGGGATAGCGTCGCGGTGGAACGTGCTTTGTCACCGGAGAGCTTGAGCGTCGCAGCAGACGACTATCACGATTCTTTGCAAACTTCTCGTCGTGCCTTGGGCGCGAGGTTGCGTGTGTCGAAATCTGGAGCTGATGGAGAATATTCCGCTGCTCAGGAATGTCAGCATCTTGGCGCTTGACTCCACGCGGAGGAAGAATTCGCGAAACAAGTTCGTGTGACCCGCTTTCAATGCGAAAGTTAGGTCACCGAGAAGCTTAGCGTTATCTCGAAGCAAACAGAGCGTTTGAGAGGTTCATGCTGACCTCGCTTTTACATCCATATCACTGCTTTGCAGGACTCGTTTCGTCCGATCCCGGCTTCGGCCTGATCGGTGAGAGATCGCGATCATTCGGCGTCGAGGATGCGGCAGCGGCGGGCGTTGGCGGCGTCTGCGCCGGCGGCGTCGCCGCGCTCGCGGTCATAGCGGGAGCCGGATGGGGTGAAGCCGGAGCCGGAGCTTGCGGTGGCGCTGTGGCTTTCGCGGGTGCGGCGGCAACCGGATGCTCGTCGGTTTTCGGCGCCTTCGCCTCCGTCGTTTTTGCCTTGATCGATGTCGTTTCGTTTTCGACCAGAGTTCCTTCGTAAGCATCGAAAGCAAGGTGATGCAGAATGCCGCGCGAATCTTCGCCGAAAGCTACGAAAACCCGGCCTTCCCGATGCGGCGTACCGAGCAGGCGAAGGCCGAAGCCGCTCGCCTTGTGGCGCATTTCAGCCAGCGAAACAGGATGCCGCGGCATAGGCTCGACGTCACGCCAGCTTTGGTGATGGCGGTGCCCGACATATCCGGGGGGAATTGGCGGCGGCCCCTCATCCTTGTGCCACCACCACCACCGCAGAAACTGTGCCTGTGCGGGCTGTGCGGGGATGCCTGCGGTGAAAGCAAGGGCCAAAGCGCCGAGGCCCATGAGGCCCGCGGCTTTCCATTTTGGACGCCGGGCGCGGAGCGTCGCTGAGGCCCGGGTGTTCGAGCGATTCATGACAAAAGTCCTCGCGGCTTGCATACCATAGAATTCGTAAGGATTTCGGCGAAAGTCCGCGGCAATTGCGGCCACAGAGGGATAAGACAACAGGAGGTGACGATTTCTCCTGCTGCCGCGGGGTCCGCTCTACGAGGAGGAAAGGCGCGTCCCTGCTGAAGCTGCCGCATTCTGTCGCTTGCGACAAAGTTCCATTGCGGCGGTGTCGGAGGGACTTGTGTTTTTCGCCAAATCTGTAATGGTGTCCTTGATAGGACAGTCTTGCTGACCATTTGCGATCCGGCATGCGTCCGCCATCTTCGATCGTCAGGCGTCCGATAGCCAAGCGAGCTTTGCTGCTGGCCTCGGCCGTGTGGCCGAAATGGCGGGACATCTATATCTTCCGGCCGTGTGGCTGGAATTTGTGCGCGGCTGGTTTCATTACAAAGGGCGCTTTCACGGGGCCATCTCCGGGAATGGAAGCCAAGGGGGCTGAGATATGAAGAAAGGTGATCGGGATCAGCGCGCAACCCGCGGCCGGATGAGCCGTTCGAGGGATTTGGCACGCGCCCTCCCAACGTCTTTCGCACCAGGAATTACGTCCATGCCCGAAACCGTTCTCGATCCGGCGCTGCCGCCTGCGCAGGGCCTCTACGATCCACGGCAGGAGCATGATAGCTGCGGCGTCGGCTTCGTTGCCGATCTGCATAACCGCAAGTCGCATAAGATCATCAGCCAGGGACTCGAGATCCTTCTCAATCTCGATCATCGCGGCGCGGTCGGCGCAGACCCATGCGCGGGCGATGGATGCGGCATGCTGGTCCAGATTCCGCATCGTTTCTTTGCCGCAGAGACGGGCAAGCTCGGCATCGCCTTGCCTGAGCCCGGTGAATATGCGGTTGGCGTTTTCTTCCTGCCGCGCGATCCGGAAGGCCGCGCGATCGTCGAAAAGATCATCGAGCAGTCGGTCGTTGACGAAGGCCAGGTTTTCCTTGGCTGGCGCGATGTGCCTGTGGATTCGTCGTGCCTTGGCGAGAGCGTCAAGCCGACGGAGCCTGTGATCCGGCAAATTTTCGTTGGCCGTGGACCGGGCGTCGACGAGCAGGAGTTGTTCGAGCGCCGGCTGTTCATTCTGCGCAAGGTGATTTCGAACGCCGTTTTCAGCCGGGGCGATCAGCGCACCAGGGGCTTTTATGGCGTCTGCCTGTCGTCGCGCACTGTCGTTTACAAGGGCCTTCTGCTCGCGACGCAACTCGGCGACTATTTCAACGATCTGAGCGATCCTTCGTTCGAGTCGGCGCTTGCGCTCGTCCATCAGCGTTTCTCGACCAATACGTTCCCGACCTGGTCGCTGGCGCATCCCTATCGCATGGTTGCGCATAATGGCGAGATCAACACGCTGCGCGGCAATGTGAACTGGATGGCCGCAAGGCAGGCTTCGGTTTCGTCCGACCTCTTCGGCAGCGATATCGAGAAGCTGTGGCCGATCTCTTATGAGGGGCAGTCGGACACCGCCTGTTTCGACAATGCGCTCGAATTTCTCGTTCAGGGCGGCTACACGCTTGCCCATGCGATGATGATGCTCATCCCGGAGGCCTGGGCCGGCAATCCGCTCATGGGTGAGGATCGCCGCGCCTTTTATGAATATCATGCCGCGCTGATGGAGCCGTGGGACGGTCCCGCCGCAGTCGCCTTCACCGATGGCCGCCAGATCGGCGCCACGCTTGACCGCAACGGCCTGAGGCCCGCCCGCTATATCGTGACCGATGACGGCCTCGTCGTCATGGCGTCGGAAGCTGGCGTTCTGCCAAAGATCCCGCAGGAGAAGATCATCACCAAATGGCGGCTTCAGCCCGGCAAGATGCTGCTTGTCGATCTGGAGCAGGGCCGCATCATCTCGGATGACGAGATCAAATTGAGCCTCGCAACCCTGCATCCTTATGGCTCCTGGCTGAAGCGCACGCAGATCAAACTCGAGGAGCTGAATCCGGTCGAGGCGCGCGCCGCGCGCAGCGATGTCTCGTTGCTCGATCGGCAGCAGACGTTCGGCTATACGCAGGAAGATCTCTCCATGCTGCTCGCGCCGATGGCGGTGACGGGCCAGGAGGCGATCGGCGCGATGGGCAACGACACGCCGATTTCCGCGCTGTCGTCGAAGTCGAAGCTGCTTTACACCTATTTCAAGCAGACGTTTGCGCAGGTGACGAATCCGCCGATCGATCCGATCCGTGAAGAGCTCGTTATGAGCCTTGTGTCCTTCATCGGGCCGCGGCCGAATATTTTCGATCACGCCGGAAATGCGCGGCGCAAGCGGCTCGAAGTTCATCAGCCGATCCTCACCAATGCCGATCTGGAAAAGATCCGTTCGATCGGCATGGTCGAAGAGACTTTCGACACGCGCACGCTCGACATCACCTATGCTGTGGAGCGCGGGGCCGAAGGCATGGCCGAAGCGCTGACGAGAGTCTGCGACCGGGCCGAGCAGGCCGTCAAAGGCGGCTATACGATCATCGTGCTGTCAGATCGCCTCGTTGGGCCGGATCGAATTCCGATACCGGCGCTGCTCGCGACGGCTGCCGTCCATCATCATCTGATCCGCAAGGGATTGCGCACGTCCGTCGGCCTTGTCGTCGAAACCGGCGAAGCGCGCGAGATGCATCATTTTGCGTTGCTCGCAGGCTATGGCGCGGAAGCGATCAATCCTTATCTCGCGTTCGAGGTGATCGCCTCCATGTCGGAGGCTTTTCCTGACGAGATCGATGGGTCCGAGGCGTGCAAGCGTTACGTCAAGTCGATCGACAAGGGACTTCTGAAGATCATGTCCAAGATGGGCATATCAACCTATCAGTCCTATTGCGGCGCGCAGATTTTCGATGCGATTGGCCTCGCTGCCGATTTCGTCGCGCGTTATTTCACCGGCACGGCCTCGCGGATCGGCGGCGTCGGACTCGATGAAATTGCGCAGGAGACAGTGCGGCGGCACAAGGACGCCTTCGGCGATGCGCCGATCTATCGCCACTCGCTCGATGTCGGCGGCGAATATGTCTTCCGCACGCGTGGCGAAGCGCATAACTGGACCTCGCAGACGGTATCCTTGCTGCAACATGCCGTGCGCGGCAATTCGCGTGACGACTATCGCGCCTATGCTGCGCTTCTGAACGATCAGGCTGATGGGCTTCTGACCATTCGCGGCCTGTTCCGCATCAAGGGCGCCGAGGAAGATGGGCGTTTGCCGGTGCCGCTTGAAGAAGTGGAATCGGTGGCATCCATCGTGCGCCGCTTTTCGACTGGCGCGATGTCCTTTGGCTCTATCTCGCGTGAAGCGCATACGACGCTCGCGATTGCGATGAACCGTCTCGGCGGCAAGTCGAATACGGGCGAGGGTGGCGAACAATCGGATCGCTTCAAGCCTTTGCCGAACGGCGATTCAATGCGTTCGGCGATCAAGCAGGTGGCCTCCGGCCGGTTCGGCGTGACGACGGAATATCTCGTCAACTCCGATATGATGCAGATCAAGATGGCGCAGGGTGCGAAACCCGGCGAAGGCGGCCAGTTGCCGGGCCACAAGGTCGATGCCGTCATCGCCAAGACGCGGCATTCGACGCAGGGCGTCGGCCTGATCTCACCGCCGCCACATCATGACATCTATTCGATCGAGGATCTGGCGCAGCTCATCTTCGATCTGAAGAACGTCAATCCGGGTGCGGATGTTTCGGTGAAGCTCGTTTCGGAAATCGGCGTCGGCACGGTTGCTGCGGGCGTTTCCAAGGCGCGCGCCGATCATGTCACGATTTCTGGTTACGAAGGCGGCACCGGCGCTTCGCCGCTGACATCGATCAAGCACGCGGGCAGTCCGTGGGAGATCGGCCTCGCGGAGACGCATCAGACCCTTGTTTTGAACCATTTGCGCTCGCGCATCGCCGTGCAGGTCGATGGCGGCATCAGGACAGGGCGCGATGTGATTATCGGTGCGCTTCTCGGCGCCGACGAGTTCGGCTTTGCCACAGCGCCGCTCATCGCGGCAGGCTGCGTGATGATGCGCAAATGCCATCTCAACACCTGTCCCGTCGGCATTGCGACGCAGGACCCGGTGCTGCGCAAGCGTTTCACCGGCCAGCCCGAGCACGTCATCAATTACTTCTTCTTCGTCGCTGAAGAAGTCCGCGAACTGATGGCGACGCTTGGTTATCGCACGTTCAACGAGATGATCGGGCAGATGCAGATGCTCGACAGGCAGAAGCTTGTCGAGCATTGGAAGGCGAAGGGCCTCGATTTCTCGAAGCTGTTTCACAAGCCCGAGCACCCGGATTCAGAAGCGCACTTCCATTCGATCCGGCAGAACCACAAGATTGGCGACGTGCTCGACCGGAAACTCATCGACGAGGCGCAGAACGCGATCGAAAAAGGCACGAAGGTTCGCATCGAGACGAAGATCAACAATACAAACCGGACAACAGGCGCGATGCTGTCCGGCGAGATTGCGAGGCGCTACGGGCATGTCGGCCTGCCGGATGAAACCATCCATGTGCATGCCAAAGGTACGGCCGGCCAGAGCTTCGGCGCCTGGCTCGCCCACGGCGTCACTCTGGAGCTCGAAGGCGAAGCGAATGACTACGTCGGCAAGGGATTGTCTGGCGGCCGGATCATCATCTATCCGCCGGCCAACAGCCGCATTGTGGCGGAAGACTCGATCATTGCGGGCAACACGGTGCTCTACGGCGCGATTGCCGGCGAATGCTACATCCGTGGCGTGGCCGGCGAGCGCTTTGGCGTCCGCAACTCAGGCGTGATCGCGGTTGTCGAAGGCGTCGGCGATCATGGCTGCGAGTATATGACGGGCGGCATCATTGTCGTCATCGGCAAGACCGGGCGCAACTTCGCCGCCGGCATGTCGGGTGGCATCGCCTATGTGCTCGACGAGGACGAAACCTTCGCGAAGCGCTGCAATCTTTCGATGGTTGATCTCGAGCCTGTGGCGAAAGAAGAAGAGGCGATGCAGAAAAGCTATCATCAGGGTGGCGATCTCGACAGCCATGGCCGCGTCGATGTCATGCAGGACATGACGCGTCACGATGCCGAGCGTCTGCATCAGTTGATCGCCAATCATGCGGCCTATACGGGATCTTTGCGGGCGCGTCTCATCCTCGACAATTGGGATGCGTTCAAAGGCAAGTTCCGCAAGGTGATGCCGGTCGAATATCGTCGTGCGCTTGAAGAGATGCGCGCGAAGAAACACGACGAAGTGCCACTGTTCGCCGCTGCGGGACAGTGAATGCGCAATAGTTATGGCGCTGATCCTCTCCCGCTTGCGGGAGAGGGTGGCAGGCGGAGCCTGCCGGGTGAGGGTTCTTCCCTTGTCCAGCGTCCCTCATCCGCCCCTTGCTGACGCAAGGGCCACCTTCTCCCGCAAGCGGGAGAAGGGAACATTCGAGAATTAAACCGTAAAAATCGGACAGGGCATGGGAAAGGTCACTGGATTTCTTGAAATCGATCGTCGCGACCGGCGCTATGAGCCGGCTTCCGATCGGGTCAGGCACTATCGCGAGTTTATGATTCCCCTGTCCGAAGAGGCAACGCGGGATCAGGCCGCGCGCTGCATGAGTTGCGGCGTTCCTTTTTGCCATACTGGTTGTCCGGTCAACAATCAGATCCCGGACTGGAATGATCTCGTCTATCATTCGGATTGGGAGGAAGCCTCGCGCAACCTCCATTCGACCAATAATTTCCCGGAATTCACCGGCCGCATCTGCCCGGCGCCTTGCGAGGCCGCCTGCACGCTGAATCTCATCGACAGCCCGGTGACGATCAAGACAATCGAATGCGCGATCGTCGACAGGGCTTTCGCCAATGGCTGGCTCAAGCCTGAGATCGCGCCGCGCAAGACAGGCAAGCGCGTTGCTGTTGTTGGCTCCGGACCGGCTGGCCTCGCCTGCGCGCAGCAACTCGCCCGCGCCGGGCATGAAGTGCATCTCTTCGAGAAAAATCTGAAGCCCGGCGGTTTGCTCCGCTATGGCATCCCGGACTTCAAGCTGGAGAAGCATCTGATCGATCGGCGTATGCGCCAACTCGCTGCGGAAGGCGTGGAGTTCCATGGCGGCGTCAATGTCGGTGTCGATCTCGCTGCTGAAAAACTTGTTGCCCAATATGATGCCGTCGTACTTGCCGGAGGTGCAGAGAAGCCGCGCGATCTGCCGATCCCCGGGCGCGACTTGTCGGGCATTCATTTCGCGATGGAGTTTCTCACCCAGCAGAACCGCCGGCTCGCGCGCGAGCCGTCAACGGCCGGCGACCCAATTCTTGCAACCGGCAAGCATGTCGTCGTTATCGGCGGAGGCGATACCGGCTCCGATTGCATCGGCACCTCGGCGCGGCAAGGCGCAGTCAGCATCATGCAGCTTGAGATCATGCCGCAGCCGCCGGAGAAGGAAAACAAGCTCCTCACCTGGCCAAACTGGCCTTTGAAGCTGCGCACGTCTTCAAGCCATGAGGAGGGCGCAAAGCGCGACTTTGCTGTGCTCACGAAGGAATTTATTGGCGAGAACGGCGTTGTCAAAAAACTCCGCTGTGTCCACCTCGACGCACAGATGCAGGAGGTCGTGAACAGTTCGTTCGATATCGAGGCCGATCTCGTCCTGTTCGCAATGGGCTTCGTCTCGCCGACGCATGAGGGTCTGCTGGAGAAGCTCGGCGTCAACTTCGATCCGCGCGGCAATGTCGCTGCGGACACCGAAAGCTATAAATCATCGACGGAGAAGGTTTTCGCTTGCGGCGACATGCGGCGCGGCCAGTCTCTTGTGGTCTGGGCGATCCGCGAAGGCCGCCAGGCAGCGCATAATGTCGACCGCTATCTGATGGGCACGACGACCCTGCCACGGTAAAAGCTTCGCCTTTTGACTCCAATGGCGAAATCCGTTCCAGAGTGCGGCTACTCGCCAAGCCCCTCACCCTAACCCTCTCCCCGCAAGCGGGGCGAGGGGATATCGCCGATCAGGGCTTACATAGTGCGTCGGCTTGCACGATGCCGGCCGCTCCTCTCCCCGTTCACGGGGAGAGGTAAGGTGAGGGGCCAGGGGATTTGCCCAAGTCTCTACCTTTCTCTGGTGGCGTTAAGAGCACCGCCTCACACCATCTCTTCCATGCGCACCATGATCGCGGCGGTTTCGGCCGCAGGCAGCGCGGAGCGCAAGGCCAGCACGATGATGAAGAGGCTCCAGACCGCCACGGCGGCGACGCCCACCCAGAATCCAATTACGCCGAAACCGCCGCCGATATTGCCCAGGGCGGAAAGCACCCATATGCCGCCAAACCACGGGAGCAGCCAGGCGATATAGCGCCAGCCGAAGTCCTCCGTCGGCTTCTTTGCTATGAAATGATAGTAGAGCGCATAGAGGATGAAGCCGACGGCCAGCAGGATGAACAGAAACGTGTTCGTCTTGAATCCTGTCCAGTAGATGATCCAGTTGCTGCAAACGAAGGCGAGTGGAGCGAGTATGTTGGCCTTCCACAGCGTGAAGGATCGCGGCAGATCAGGCTGGCTGCGGCGCAAAACCAGCAGCACGATGGGGCCGAGCCCGAAGGTGAGCACGGTGATCGAAGTGATGTATTCGACCATCAGCTTCCATGCCGGAAATGGCAGCAGGAACAGCACGCCGACGAGCCACATGATCAACACCGCAACCCACGGCGCTTTCGCGCCATTCAAGGCCGTCAGCGATTTAGGGCCGGCATTCATCTCACCGACCGCGTAGAGCACGCGCGAGCCGCCGGTCACATATATGAGGCCAGTGCCGCCTGGCGAAATATAGGCATCGATGTAGAGGAGCGTCGCCATCCAGCCGATGCCCAGCGACGCCGCAAGGCCTGCGAACGGCCCTGCCTGTCCGGTGAAGCTCAAATGCGTCCAGCCTTGCGCCAGATCCTCGGGACGCAGCGCCATCAGGAAGGCGACTTGCAAAAGGATATAGATGGTCGCTGAAATCAGCACCGATCCTATGACAGCAAGCGGAATGTGCCGGCCGGGGTTGGCGCTTTCCCCGCCGAGATCGATTGCCGCGCGGAAGCCGAGATAGCTGAAGACGATGCCGGCGTCCGGCAAGGCGGTGAATATGCCGGAGATTTTATAGCTGCCCTTGTCGGCGGACCAGACATCCCAGTGGGTGCTGGCGGCAATCAGCACGATGACCGTCAGGATCGGCACCGCGAGCTTCCACCACGTCACGGCATTATTGAAGCGCAGCAGCGCGCGCACGGCGAGCAGGTTCAGCCACGCGAAGACGCCGAGCAGCAAGGCGCAGACGATGACTCCTGTGGTTGTCAACAACTCGGAATGTGGCTGTAGAAAGTACGGCAGATAATTGTTGGCGTAAGTGACGACGGCTTCGGCTTCGACCGCCGGAATCGGCACATAGGCGAGAAACAGCATCCAGCCCCAGATGCGGCCGAGCCCCTCGCCATGGCTCGCGTGGCTCATATGCACTAATGCGCCGCTGCGCGGGAACAGCGCGCCGAGTTCGGCGAAGCAAAGCGCGATCAACATGATGATGACGGCGCCCACCACCCAGCTCCAGATGGAGAGCGGGCCGGCAATCCTGGAGGCGTGATAAGCGCCGAACAGCCAGCCTGAACCGATCATGCTCGTGGTGCTGGCGAACAGAAGGCCCACCATGCGGGCTTCGCGTCGCAGCTTGCCTGGCGCACCTGCTCCTGCGGATCCGATCATGTCTCCTCCCCGTCGCTGCATCTCGCGGCGTCATTGGCCGTCGTTCAGGCTGACAGGAACGTTACCATAGAGGGAAGGCATAAGAAACGATGCCTCCACAGCGTTTTGCCTTCCGCCATTGGCAGGGGAAGACGTTATTTCCGATTCGGCTGCGTATGAAGCACACGCTCTGGAAACGCAGCGGCAATCGCCTCCCTGGTCGCGGCGATGATGCCGCGCTCCGTGATAAGGCCGGTAATGAGCCGCGCGGGCGTGACATCGAAAGCTGGATTGGCGCAGGGGCTTCCCGTCGGCGTCAGCCGCACCTGCTCGATGCGCCCGTCGGCCGTCACACCGCGCATAATGGCGACTTCTTCCTCGTCGCGCTCTTCGATCGGAATGTCCTTCACGCCGTCGTTTATGGCGAAGTCGATCGAGGGCGAAGGCGCGGCGACGAAAAACGGAATGTCATTGTCCTTGGCCGCGAGAGCTTTCAGATAGGTTCCAATCTTGTTGCAGACATCGCCTGTCGCGGTGGTGCGATCGGTTCCGACGATGACGAGATCGATCTCGCCATGCTGCATGAGATGGCCGCCGGCATTATCGACGATGACATGATGCGCAATGCCATGCTGCCCGAGTTCCCATGCCGTCAGCGATGCGCCCTGATTGCGCGGTCGTGTCTCATCCACAAAAACATGGAGCGGGATGCCTGCGTCATGCGCCTTGTACATGGACGAAGTGGCGGTGCCCCAATCGACCATCGCGAGCCAGCCGGCATTGCAATGCGTGAGGATATTAACCGGCGCGCCTGATTTCGCTTCCGCAATCTTGCGGATCAAGGGCAGGCCGTGATCGCCGATGGCGGCGCAAAGCGCCACGTCCTCGTCCGCCAGTTCGCCAGCATATGCAAAGGCGGCCTCGGCGCGATCTGCGAAAGGAAGCGGCGCGACGCGCCTGCGCATCTGCCCGAGCGCCCAGGCGAGATTAACCGCAGTCGGGCGCGTGGCGGTGAGGGCGGCGCTGGCGGCCTCAAGACTGGCATCGGAAGGATCGGCGCGAAGTGCGAGCGCGAGACCATAGGCGGCTGTGACGCCGATGAGCGGCGCGCCGCGCACCTGCATATGCTTGATCGCCTTCGCGGCTTCGGCCGGCGTCGCGAGTTCGGCCACGACGAATTCATGCGGCAGGCGCGTCTGGTCGATGATCGAGACGCGCCCGGCATCGTGCGAGGCCCAGATGGTGCGATAAGGCGTGCCGTCAACGCGCATGCGCCAATCCTTTGTTCAGTCATAGTTCAGGTGCAAGTTGAAATATATGAAGCGTCGCAGCGTCCTGCGCGACAGGATCCGCGGAGTGCGGATTTCGCCCGGCGAAAGCCTTGCGTGCGCCCCAAATTGGCGCAGTTTTAACATGCTGTTAACAAAATAGATCGCAAACTGCTAACCTGAATTTAACCCTGCGGTGGGTGTCGCGCCATGGACTCTTCAAAGGAAATCAACCCTTCGGATCAGAATGCCGGCAAATCCGACGCCGCCGATGCGGGTTCCGACAAATTGTCGACAGCCGGCGAAGCCGCTGGGAACGCAGCCTCCAGCGAGGCGAACGCGGCCGAAGCAGCGTCAGTGCAGGGATCCGCGGCGCACAGCGAGCCAACCCCCGATGCTGCAAAGGGTGCTGCCGAAATCAAGAAGCCGGGCTCTTCGCTCATCCTGCTTTCGCCGGTGACGCGCGACACCGATGGCACGCAAGCGGATGCGCCGCATATGGCGAAAGATGGAGCGGCGTCGAGCTTTACTGCCGCGCGCGCCAGCAGCCGTCAAAACAGGAACTGGATGAAATATGGCATCCCGGCCGCGCTCGCCTTTTGTCTTTTCGGTTTCGGCGTGGCGACAGGCGGACAGTTCTTTGGCGCAGCGGCGCCGTCGCATTCCGCCACCGCGGCAATCACAGCGCCAAAACCAATCCACGCCGCCTATGCCAATCAAGCCGAGGTTCACCGTCTGAGCAAGAAATTCGGAGAACAGATCCACGCGCTCCAGACCCGCGTGGAAGGCTTGCGCGTCGCCGCCAAGGCGTCGTCATCCGACGAAGTGCGCGAGATGAAGAAGAGCCTGGATGCGCTGAGGGCCAGCATCGATTCGATCAAGACGCAAACGAACAGCTCGATTGCGCAGCTTGGCGCGAAGGTCGAGCGGTTGCAGCGTGAGCAGGCGAAGTTGCAAAAGCCGAATGAGAGGGTGAGCCGCAACGAGCACGTTGACTCTGCAACGACCACGGGCTCGATAGCACGCGCAGCAACATCTCATGTGAAAGTCGCATCGGCGCAGACAAGCACGGCTTCGTCGAAAAACCATCAGGCCGCGACTGCGGCGATGCAGCCGAAAAAAGCGCCGAAGCTTCTGGTCGACTGGGTTGTTCGCGATGTCTATCGCGGTGTCGCTCTCATCGAGGGGCCGCAAGGCACCTTCGAGGTCGCGCGCGGCGATCCGATTCCGGGCGCCGGCAGGGTTGAGTCGATCGAGCGCAAGAACGGTGGCTGGATTCTCGTGACGAGCCGCGGCATCGTCGGCTCTGTGCGGGATTAACGCAAGTCTCGAGCTGGCATCGTAATCCCGCACTAACATTGATCCGATTCCCGGCTTGCAAGATGCGTCTGTGGGCGGATTATCGCGTATATGCGAATGAATTCCTGGCTAGGGATTATACTCGGCGCAGCAGCCATCGTTATCGGGCTCTCGATTGGTCCCGCCCGATATTACTTGAACTCCGATGGTTTGCGCATTCATAGACCGGAATGGTCGGATCACGTCCTTCCAGGTGCTGTCGCTATTTGCAAGGATGGCTCGCAAAGTTTCTCACATCACGTCTGGGGCACCTGCAATTACCATGGCGGCGTCAAGCACTGGCTCTAGCGCGGAGTCATTGGACCGTCCCGACGCTATGTTGATGCTCGTGCTGCCCGGCTCCATGTGTGGAACGGCAACTTTGGCAACGTCGAACGCGACATGACCCACAGCTTCCGGTTCTGACAGCACCAGACCCGAAGCCCTGTTTTCCGCGTGAAAACGCTTTATGCGCCCCGGTATGGCTCTATCCTCGGCAGGAAATAAGCAAAGAGCCCGATCGCCGGCAAAAACGAAGTGAGCCGGTAGACATATTCAATGCTCGTGCTGTCAGCGAGAACGCCAAGCAAGGCGGCGCCCAGACCGCCAATGCCGAAGGCGAGACCGAAGAACAGGCCCGCAACCATGCCGACACGCCCCGGCAGCAATTCCTGCGCATAGACGAGAATGGAGGCGAAGGCGGATGACAGGATCAGCCCGATGATCACCGACAAAACGACAGTGTAGAAAAGATTCGCGAAGGGCAACGCCAGCGTGAATGGCAGCACGCCGAAGATCGAGCCGAAGATGACGGATCGCCGCCCGATGCGATCACCGAGCGGACCACCGAAAAGCGTGCCGATCGCCGATGAGGCGAGGAAGACAAACAGCAGGATTTGCGCGTGCGGCACGGAGACGCCGAACTTCTGAATGAGATAGAAGGTGTAATAGCTGCCGATGCTCGCAAGATAGACGAACTTCGAGAAGACCAGCGCGAGCAGAATAATGACCGCGGCAATGACGTGCCGGCGTTCGAGCCCCTCGAGATATATTGCGCGCGCACGCCGGGGCTTTTTCGCCGCCAGTTGTTGCGCATACCAGGTGCCGACCCTGAACAGAACCATCATTGCGACGAGTGGCACGAGCGCCAGAAAGGCGAGCGACTTCTGGCCATGCGGCGCAACGACGAAAGCCGCCAGCAACGGACCCATCGCGGTGCCGAGACTTCCACCGACCTGGAACAGGGATTGCGCTAACCCGTGCTGTCCGCCGGACGCCATGCGAGCGACGCGCGACGCCTCGGGATGAAACACGGAGGAACCGACACCGACGAGCGCCGCCGCCACGAGCAGCATGGAAAAATGAGTCGCGACAGAGAGGAGCAAGAGGCCGACAAGCGTCGCACCCATGCCGATGGCCAGTGAATAGGGGCGTGGATAGCGGTCGGTGTAGATGCCGACGAAAGGTTGCAGCAGCGAGGCGGTGATCTGAAAGGACAGCGTAATGAGCCCGATCTGGCCGAAATCGAGTCCGTAAGAGGCTTTGATGATCGGATAAATGGCCGGAAGCAGCGATTGAACGGTATCGTTCAGCATATGCGTGAAGCTCAGCGCCACCAGCATAGCGAATAGGGTCGTCTCGCCTGTATCGGAGCGATAAGGCGCTTCAATCTGTGCTTGCATCAGTCTTAAAGGTCCGTTGGGTGAAGCCGGGGACACATAAAAAACGCGCCGCGAGCTCGTTCACGAGCAATCCGCGACACGCCCCGCATCTTTGTCTGGACGTTAATGTAGCGCAGGAAGACGTCTGAAAACGCTGCAATTTTTCGTGAGCAGCCTCCCACAAATGGGGGAGCTCGGCATCAAGCTGAGTTGATATTCATGGTACCGCCACCCCGGCTCGAACGGGGGACCTCTAGATCCACAATCTAGCGCTCTAACCAACTGAGCTATGGCGGCCTGTCGTGTGCGGCGGAAACTAAGTGGATCGTTCGTTTATTGCAAGGCCTTGCAAGGGGCGGGGATAAAGCGTCGCCCTGGCTGTCGTGGGCGGCCGAATCATCCCGGCGTTATGCTGAATCCGGGACCGACTCATCGGCTGGCCGTGCGGCTGTCCGTTGCATCGAGAAACCGGGCTTATCGCATCGTTAACCATCGGCGTCGTGGCCCGTCCCATCCCGGAAACAGATAGGCTTTTCCATAATTTCAACAACTTATACGATGAATGTCGCAATGCTTGTTCACGCGCTTTGCGAGCGGGGCGCGTTCGTTTGCCGCGCTGCGCGAATCCCATTAAGCATGAATCGATCAAATAGATTGGAAAACTCCTGGGCTTATAGACTCAGGTCTGCGGCTGCCATTAGGTATTCATTAAGGCTATCCGTGGCGGCGGAGGGGGGCCATCTGATGCGACGGGAAGAAAGCCTCAGCCGCTATGATAGCTTTTTGTTCGGACCCCGGCATCGGCCGGGAGGATGTTGAAACAGCGCTTCGCGCGCTTTCCCTTTCAAGTTCGGAAGATCTTCCAGTGCTGGCGGCGCGGCCGGCGGAAGACGGGCGGGGAGGGCGTGTCCTCTTCGCCAGCGAGCCGATGCTCGCGTTATTTCGCGCCACCGATATCGATTCGATTTCCGCGCGTCTCTTCGACACCAGCGATCCCGGCGCCAAACGCCTCGCCGAGCTTTCCCGTAGTCTGCCGACCGAATCGGGTCCACGCCTCGAACGCTTGCGCTTTTTCTTCGGGCCGCTGGTTGAGACCGTTACGTTTCTCTGCCGGAAATACGCCATTGGACAGGAGGGGCCGCTGCTGATCGCGGCGGCGCTTGGCGCGAGAGCGCCGCGCCAGACGCTTGTCACAGCTTCTCCAGTGGCTCCGAAGATCGCCGACACGGTTGTGCTCCACCCGGAAGCGGCCGCGGATGCAACGCCGGCCACATCTCTCGACGAGATCCGGCGGGCGCTGGCGGCAAAACTTGTCGATCGGAAGAGCATTCGTTTTCTCTGGCGCACCGATGCCGCGGGCAAGATCACCGAGATTACGCCGCCGCTCGCAGAAGTGGTCGGCGGCGCGGCAGCCGATCTCCTCGGGCGCGACTTCGGCGACGTGGCGAAATATCTTGAGCGGGTCCCCGATGGTCCGCTCGGTCAGGCTTTCGGGAAGCGGGATACCTTCAGCGGCATCGATGTGCTCTGGCCGATCGCCGGGGCTGCGGCTGCGGTGCCCGTGAGCCTCGGTGCATTGCCAGCCTTCACCCCGGAGCAGCAGTTCGATGGCTATCGCGGTTTCGGCGTCATAAGGCTTGAGGGTTTGAAGGCGGCCGAGCCACGGGATCTGATGACTCCCGCGGCGAGCGACCTGGCGCCCGAGGCTCCGATCGCTGATAACGTCATAAGGTTGTGGCCGACGGGGATGACGCCGAAGGCATCGGCGCCGGCGGAAGCATCAGATGAAGCCTCTGTCGAAAGACAGAGGGTAGGGGCGGGTCCGCTCAGCGATGAGGAAGAAACAGCCTTTCGCGAGATCGCAACCGTTCTTTCCGAGGAAAGCGCTGGCCCGGCCGACTCTGAAATGGATGTCCCCCCGCTTACCGCTCCGCAGGGCTGGGGACTTCTGGATGACGCCTCCATCGCGGCGAGCCTCGGCCGCCACGCGCCGCTGATCTTCGACAGGCTCGGCTTCGGCATTCTGATCAGCCGCAGCGATGTGCCGATCTACGCCAACCGCTATCTGCTCGATTTTCTCGGCTATGCCGACGCGGATGCCTTCCATGCCGCCGGTGGGATGGAGAAAATTTTTGAGCCGGTTCCCGGCAGCGAATTGATCGGCCTCCGTACAGCCTCCGGCGGCCAGGCGGCGGTGCGCGGGCGCTTGCAAACAATCGATTGGGAAGGATTGCCCGCGACGCTTTTCACTTTGCGTCAGGATGAGGAGAGCGAGGCGCGCAGCCGCCTCGATGCGGAAATCCGCGCGCTGAAAACCGAAGCCAGCGAGTTGACCGCGATTCTCGACACGGCGACAGACGGTCTTGCCCTCGTTGATTCGCAAGGGTCGATTCTTGCCCTGAATCGCTCGGGTGAGGCGCTGTTCGGCTATGATCAGAGCGATGTGGTGGGGCGGCCTTTCACCGATCTCATTGCCCCGGAAAGCCGCGCAAAGGCGCAGGATTATTTCGCCGGGCTGCAATCGGACCGCGTGGCGAGTCTCCTCAACGACGGGCGCGAAATCATCGGGCGGGCGCGGCAGGGCGGGGATATCCCCATCTTTCTGACCCTTGGCCGCATCGGCTCTGCCTCTGACAAGGATGCCGAGCCGAAATATTGCGCCCTGATGCGCGACATGACCCATTGGAAGAAGGTCGAACACGAACTCGACGGCGCGCGGCGCGAGGCCGAGCGGGCAAGCGCATTGAAATCGGACTTCCTCGCCAAAATCAGCCACGAGATCCGCACGCCTCTGAATGCCATTCTCGGCTTTGCCGAGGTCATCATGGAGGAGCGTTTCGGCCCGATGGGGAATGAGCGCTACCGCGACTATGTGAAGGACATCCATTCCTCAGGCGCGCATGTGATGAGCCTGGTCAACGATCTCCTCGATCTGTCTAAGATCGAGGCGGGCAAGATGGATCTCGATTTCGTCGCGGTGGATTCCAATCAGATCATCTCGGAATGCGTCGGCATCATGCAATTGCAGGCCAACCGCGAGCGGGTGATCATGCGGCTGGCGCTGGCGCCCAGTCTGCCGAAGATTCTGGCCGACGAACGCTCGCTTCGGCAAATTATCCTCAACCTTTTGTCCAATGCCGTGAAGTTCAACGAGCCGGGCGGGCAGGTGATCATCGCCACCGCCCTGACCGATTCCGGCGAGGCCGTTATCCGCATTCGCGACACGGGCATCGGCATGTCCGAGGGCGATATCGAGACGGCTCTCGAGCCCTTCCGGCAGATCGCGACCTCGCGGCAAACGACCGGAACCGGGCTTGGACTGCCCCTCACCAAGGCGCTTGTCGAAGCCAACCGGGCTTTTTTCTCGATCAAGAGCCGCAAGAACGAAGGAACGCTGGTGGAGGTCTCTTTTCCACCGGCAAGACTTCTCTCGCGCGATCCTCTCTCGGCATGAGAGGGCAGCCGCATTAGGGAATGCGGCTGCGGCACAGCTTTAAGATGGCGAAAAAATGTTCACGTCTTCGAAAAATCTCCGTATAGGCATAATGGGAGTTGCGTGACCCGAGTTCAGGTATTTAGTATACCGCCCCAGATCGCAGCGCCGATTTTTCCTCGCGGAGGCCAAAGGCACATCCGGGAGGAAGGAAAACGATAATAAACCCACAACCCTAGGGGGAAATAGATGTCCAGTGTTTCTCAAACGACAGCATCCAGGGGAGGGTCATCTGGCGGATTCAGATGGCTCCAGTTGATCCTCGGCATCGTATGCATGGCATCGGTCGCCAACCTCCAATATGGCTGGACGTTGTTCGTTCTGCCGATCCAGCATACGCATGGATGGTCGAAGGCGGAGATCCAGGTCGCTTTCACGCTCTTCATTCTTTGCGAAACCTGGCTGGTGCCGTTCGAAGGCTACATCGTCGACAAAATCGGTCCACGCTGGATGGTATTGGCGGGCGGCGTCGGCACTTTTCTGGCGTGGTTCATTAATTCCCATGCCACCAGCCTCGGCATGCTGTACCTGGGCGGCGCGGTAGGCGGCTTTGCCGGCGGCGCGGTCTATGGCACCTGCGTCGGCAATGCGCTGAAATGGTTCCCCGACAAGCGCGGCCTTTGTGGCGGTCTGACCGCAGCGGGCTTCGGCGCTGGCGCGGCGATCACCATCGCGCCCATCCGCGAGATGATCAAGACAACCAGCTATGAGCACACCTTCCTGGTGTTCGCCATCATCTATGGCGTCATCATCGTCGTTGTGTCGAACTTCATCAGGGCGCCTCGTCACGATGAAATGCCGCCGATGGACAAGATCAAGACGCTGCAAGGCAGCGAGGACGTGCCTCCGCAAAAGGCGGTTCGTTCGCCGATCTTCTGGGTCATGTATCTGATGTTCTTCCTGGTGGCTGCCGGAGGCCTGATGTCGGCCGCTCAGCTTTCACCGATCGCGCACGAACGTCACATCGCGAATTCTATGGTCACGCTTTTCGGCATCACCACGCCGGCGATCGTCGCGGCGCTGACATTTCATAGTATCGCCAATGGTGTTGGACGACCAATCAACGGCTGGATTTCGGACCATATCGGCCGCGCCAACATGATGGCCGTCGCCTTCGGAATCGAGGCGCTAGCCCTCATAGCGTTCGGCTTCATCGGAACGACGCCGATCTCGTTCATCATTACCGATGCGTTCGTGTTTTTCTTCTGGGGCGACATCTTCAGCCTGTTCGCGGCGACTGTTGGTGACGCCTTCGGCCGCAAGTATGTGACGGTCAATTACGGCATCATGTACACCGCCAAGGGCGTTGCCGCCTTGCTTGTTCCGTTCGGCAACGTGTTGACCCACATGACCGGCAGTTGGCATATCGTCTATACGGTGGGATGCCTGATGAATGTGGTCGCGGCGTTGCTGGGCTACTTTGTCCTGCGGCCCATAATCAATGAGCGGCTCAAGAAGCCATCGGAGCTTGCTAAAGCGCAGGCTGCCAAGGCCTGATAAACTTCGCGGCGCCGGTGATCCGGCGCCGCAGATACTTCACTCGCCGGCGTGTCGCAACGACACTGCCGGCGATTTTTTTTGGGAGCGGTCGGCCGATAAGGCCCTCGCCATAGTATGTCGTTTCAAACGGATGCCTGCCGCTCCTCTCCCCGTTTACGGGGAGAGGTAAGGTGAGGGGCCGGGAGACTTGCTCGAGTCTCTGTCGCTATCCGGGGCCAAAAAGCGAGTTCAAGTGCGGCCACTCGCCAAGCCCCTCACCCCAACCCTCTCCCCGCGTGCGGGGAGAGGGGGGCAGCCACATCGCGATCTGCTTCGATATGCAGTTGTATGTGGTGCAGATCGGGACCGAAATTCCGGATGGTTGCCGTTTCGCCGTAAATCCTGTGAATGGTTTGCTTGATAAACCCGATCTCATCGTCTGTGAGACTCGCAGGCATTACGGGGATATTTGAGGCTTTGCGACGGGCGGAGCGGCCTTATCTTAAGCCGTTTTCGGAAGGCATCTGTAATTCAAAGCCATCAATCGGGGGAAATAGTTCGCAGCAAGTATTTGGCAAATGCACCGGTTGGACAATCTTTGCAGATTCGATTTGTATCCCGAGCCAAGATACGCGTCCGTACAAACGGAGGACGGTTCCTGGTGGAACCTGCTCTTTTGAATATGGCAGCCTACAAAGCGCGCTATTCGGAAAGAAGCGATTATCTATATTCGGGTGTGCGCAGGCTTTTGCTGTGCTAAGAGACCATCCTGTAACCAAATGATTTTCGTTAGTTTTGATGCCAATGAAATAATTCAGGAGTTGGCCGCAATCTACCGCCACCGCATAGTAGCCGAACAATGAAAGGCCGACGGCAGTTACAAGTGCGCGCATCCAACGATTTCTTATGCCGCGTATGCGCCCTCCGCATTCTATACGCCCCGCAATCATTCCGGAAAAAACAACGAGAAAGATAACTCCATCTGCATAAAGTGCCTCGATGGCCCAATGATTTGAGGGAAGAAATCGGCTAAATAGAAGACCGTACGCTGCTGCTAATAGAACGTAGGGAAAGACAGCGTCGATGCGCCATGTCCTCTTCGATTGCGTCTTCTCCAGATGATCCATTGGGTCAATCTTTGCGACTACGTTTCGCTGGATAATCACAATAATCTGAAACAAAAGCCAGCACGGCAAACACGCCGCCTCTTCGCAAGCGCCTGGTTGGCCTTCCGCACATCTTGCGATGCCAATCCAACGTCGGTCAGCGTAGCTTCATACGGCATGCCTCAAGATTGATAGATCAAGAGCATCTGGCCCACGAAGAAATCCAAAAACAAAGCCCCGGTTCTGAGGGTTCAGAACCGAGGCTTTTGAAGTGTTTTCCAATTTAAGTCGGTATAGACGGCGCTCAGCCGTTTGACACGCGCCGCGGGAGTTGCGCACCTTTCCCATTGCCGGCGGCCATGCGCTTCTCCGCACGGCCTTCCGCCGGGGCGGCAGTGTCGGCGTCTTCGATCTGGAAACGCCCGACGAGGTGATTGAGGCGCTGCATTTCCTCAACCAGAGCGTGGCTCGCTGCTGTCGCCTCTTCCACCATCGCCGCATTCTGCTGCGTCACCTGATCCATCTGAACGACGGTCTGGTTGACATTGCCGAGGCCCACGGCCTGCTCTTTCGTGCTGGCTGCCATCTGCGTGACGATCGTGTTGATCTGCGCGACCTGCGCGACGATCTGTTCGAGCGCCGCGCCGGATGCGGTGACGAATTCGGCGCCTGTTTCGACTTCGCGAGTCGCATTGGAGATCAGGGTCTTGATCTCCTTGGCGGCTTCGGCGGAGCGCTGGGCGAGGGCACGAACCTCGGAAGCAACCACCGCAAAGCCGCGCCCTGCGTCGCCTGCTCGCGCGGCTTCGACGCCCGCGTTCAGAGCCAGCAGATTTGTCTGGAAGGCGATCTCGTCGATGACGCCGATGATCTGCGCGATCTGCCGGGAGGATTTCTCAATGCCGCCCATCGCGTCGATCGCCTGCCGCACGATCTCGCCGCCCTGTTCGGCATTGGTTTTCGCAGCCGATACCATGCTGTGGGCATGCTGCGTACCGTCGGCCGTTTTGCGGACCATTACATTGATCTCGTCGAGCGCGGCGGCTGTTTCTTCGAGATTGGCGGCCTGTTGCTCGGTGCGCCGTGCAAGATCATCCGCCGCGCGGGCGATTTCCTCGGTGCTGCCGCGGACCTCTGCGGAGGTCGTCGCCACGGCGCCGATCAATTCGCGCAGCTTGTCGGTCGCTGCGTTGAAATCGTCCTTCAGGTTCTGGAACTCGGCTGTCACGGCTTCATTGATCCGCACGCTGATTTCGCCGTGGGCGAGGCGCTCCAATGCCGTGCTGAGAAGTTTCAGAACCTCGCGCTGATGGCGGCTTGCCTCTGTAAAGGCCTCCTCGGTTTCGCGCAGTTTTTCGGCGTTCCTCTGGTGAATTTTTCCTGCTTCCTGCTCCAGGCGGCGGCGTTCAAGAAGGCCGCCCTTCAGGCTTTCGACTGCTATGCCGATGGCGCCGATTTCATTCCTGAGAGTCTTGCAGGGCACATCGACATCAATGTCGCCCGCCGCCATCTTTTTCAATGTTTCGGCGACGCGTGAAACCGGTGCAGAGATTTCCCGCCCGATGAAGATCGACAGGGAGAGACCGAACACGACGGAAAGTATGGTCACAAGAACCAGCAATTTCATTTGCAGGTCCTGCCGCGCAAGAACATGCGCGATCTCGTCGTTTCGGATCTGGTCCATTCCTCGCGTGATCGAATGGACGGCAGCTTCCACAGTCACGAAGCTCTTCTCCACCGGCCCCATCAACATGAGAGCCGTGCCGGCATCCGTCGTCGCCATGTCGGCAACGTCTTTTGCGTGTTTCACATAAAGATCGATGTCGGCCTTCAGTTTCTTCTGTGTGATCGGCAGACGCGCACCGCTGTTATGGCTGAAATCGAGCTTGTCCAGCCGGGATTCGAGCTCGGACATTGCGGCGACCGTTGCGTCCGCAAGTTTCTTCAACTTGGCAGGGTCATTCTCATTCGCCGCAGAAGCGGCCATACGATAGAGGCGGCTATGGGCTGCCCCAAGCGTTTCCGAGAGCCTGTAGGCGGCTTCCGTCTGGTGCAGCGGGCCATTGACGAGCCCGACCATCGCGCTTCGATTGGCTTGCAGAAACTGAAAGCTGTAAATACCGAGCCCAATCAGCACGGCAATGCCGAGAATCGGCACCAGAAGGACCTTGCGTCGCAAGGACATATGTGTAAGCCAACTGCGCATCCTCGTCTTCCTCGCATGATCCTGCCGCTGGGCCGCCGCGCAAGGGCGACGGCCGAGCCGACATTTTTGTTATGTCTTCAGTGGTTCAGGGCTTGTAGACGCCGCTGCAAACCGCGGTCTGATCGACCCGTTCGCAATACATTTCCTTCGGCTCGATCTTCTTCGTGCTCGGATCGACGAACTTGTAGTCCTGCCAGAAAGACGGCTGCTTTTTCGCCATTGCAACCCGCTGCTGCACGAAGGGCGTCCCATCGACATCCGTGACGTTGATAAGATTCTTGCCTACGAGCTTGGCGTTCGAGCCATGCGCGAGAACGGTGCCATCCAGTCCATAGACGACGACGTAGGAATCGTTCTGCTTGAACTGCGGATCCTTGGCGGTGATCTCTTTGTACACAGTGGCGGCGCCTTGCGCCTTGATTGCTGCGACGGCCTTCTTGACCATGGCTACGGCCTGGTCTTTCGTCGCGTGAACGGCGGCGAAGCTCGGCGTGCAGCCGCATGCCATGGCCGCTGCGATCGCCAATACATGAAATTGCTTCATACGCATGAGAGAGCCTTTCTGGTGTTTCCTCTGTTTTGCTGGGGATCCGTGGGCTGAAAGGCCGATCGCATTCCTCCGAAAACCCGAAGATCTTTGTCTTTTGGGGCTCTCTCACCGGCACGAGATCAGATTGCGTTTGCCGCGAAGGCGGCAGCCGCTTGTCTGAGAGTTCTGGTGATCGAATGAGTTTCGAGGTGACAAATGCAGATGCGGAAGGGCGTCCACGGTTAGATCGCGGGATCGCTCATCGGAACTTCGTTCCCATTGAGCGATGGAATACCGGCTCGTCCGGTAATGTGGCCCGGCATCATGCCTGTGAATCGAGAGGATTCACGCCATATTCAAGGGAAGTCTGAGGCAAAGAAGTAAATGATCGATATACAAGATGCCACATTCAGCGATGCGGCATTATCTTTCTGGTCTTTTGCGATGGCGCAGAAAAAGGCTCATCAATAACGTCGAATAATTTCATCTCGAAATATTGCATTGCAGCTTGCGCATTCGGGCAGTGCTGCATCCGCGGCTGAAGACTGCTTCAAGCGCCTTCATTCACGACAAGGATATGCAAGGTGCGCGGGCCATGTGCCCCCAGCAGGAGCGAATGGCCAATATCGGCGGAGCGCGAAGGCCCGGTGATGAAATTCACCGTGCGCGGCATCAATCCCTTGCCATAGACCATGCGCAGTTTTTGCCAGGCTGCTTCATAATCGCCGACGATGTCCGCGGCATTCAGAACCACGATATGGGTGTCCGGCAGAAAGTTCAGCGTCGTCGGATTGTCCCCGCCGGAAGTGAGGACGAGAGTGCCAGTTTCCGCGACGCCTGCGAAAGCATGGCTGACACAGACGAGATCACTTGGATCAGCGCGACCCTTTTCGACGTGGAGCCCGGTCGCCTCCCATGAGAGGGCGGCAAGATAGGGATCGCTGCCGCAACGCAGCCGCGCCGGCAAATTGCGATCGTGCAGAAAGGTTGCTATCGCGGCCGGAATTTGCTGCGCCGATTCGAGTTCAGTGACGTCCGCGGAAACGCGTTCCGCCTCGTCACGAAACAGTGCGAGACGTGCAGCGGCATCGCCTTGACCCCGCGCGGGTATCACGCCCTGCGGCGCGTGACGCAGACGATCTTCGACAGAACGGCGGCGTGGCGCCTCGTTCCCGCTGACTGCGAGCGCATGCCTGACATTGGCGAAGATTTCCGCGCGGGCACTCATTCGCCGTCTCCATGCGCAGCGGCTGTTTTTGTCCGCTTGCGCCATTGCGCCTGAAACGTATCGCCTTGCGGCGCTGGAAAGTCCCGCGTCGCTGTCCAGCCGTTCGCCAATGGCAGACGGGAGAAGCGGCCTTCGGAGCGCCCGAGCCAAGCGAGCAGAGGCATCGCAATCCGTGTCGCCAGCCTGTAAAGGTCCGGCCGCCTGGCAAAGAAGCCCCAGAGACCGAGGCCCCAGCGCTGCGCCTGCGGTGCGAGGCCGCGTTCTGTCTGCCGCTCGCGCCAGTGCCGCATGAGTTTTGGCAGCGGAATGCGGACCGGGCAGACGCTTTCGCAAGCGCCGCAGAAGGTCGAGGCATTGGGCAGCGGCGCGCTCTTGTCGATCCCGATAAGGCTCGGCGTCAGCACGGCGCCCATAGGGCCTGGATAAACCCAGCCATAGGCATGGCCGCCGACCGCCTGATAAACCGGGCAATGATTGAGACAGGCCCCGCAACGGATGCAGCGGAGCATGTCGGCAAAATCAGTGCCGAGCATCGACGAGCGGCCGTTGTCGAGCAGCACGACATGATATTCTTCCGGTCCGTCCGGGTCGCCCGGCCTGCGCGGACCTGTCGAGAATGTCGTGTAAACCGATATGTCCTGACCTGTCGCGGAGCGCGCCAGCACGCGCAGAATCTGCGACACGTCCTCGAGAGTCGGCACGACCTTTTCGATCGAGGTGAGGACGATGTGGACCGGCGGCAAGATCTGCGTGAGATCGCCGTTGCCTTCGTTGGTCACGATGATCGATGTGCCGGTTTCAGCGACGAGGAAATTGGCTCCGGTGATGCCGACATCGGCCGCGAGGAATTTCTCACGCAATACGCCGCGCGCCTCGGCCAGCAGCGCGGTCGGCTCTGTGAGGTCGCGCTCCGGCGGCAGATCGGCGTGATTGCGGCGGAAGTCGGCCTCGATCTGATCCCTCGTGAGATGTACGGCAGGCGCGATGATATGCGATGGCATCTCGTGCCGAAGCTGGATGAGGTATTCGCCAAGATCGGTTTCGACAGGGCTGATGCCTTGCGCCGCGAGCGCATCGTTGAGGCCGGTTTCTTCCGCCACCATCGACTTGCCTTTGGTCACGGTTTTTGCGCCATGACGCTTGCAAATCTCGATGATGATGCTGTTCGCTTCCTCGCCAGTGCGCGCCCAATGCACCGTGCCACCGGCCTCGATCACCTTTTTCTCATAGGCTTCGAGATAGAGATCGAGAAGACCGAGGGTATGTGCCTTGATATCGCGCGCACTGTCGCGCAATGCCTCGAATTCCGGCAGGCGCGCGGCGGCTGCGGCGCGGTTCGCGACAAAGCCCTCACGCGTTAAATGCAGCGCCTTCTGCAACTGCTCGTCTTCGAACGCCTGATGTGCATTGAGCACGAATTGCGCGGAGGTCGGTGAGGCGGTCATGCGATCATCGTTTTGTTTGAGGCGCAGCGGCAGCGCAGATCGCGGGCGCGTCTGTCATGCCTGCGAGCACTTCCGCAAAGTGCCGCAATTCGATCGGGCTGCCATTGCGCGCGAGCTTGCCCGCCATGTTCATCAGGCAGCCGAGATCGCCCGCAAGCACGACCGGCGCGCCGCAATTCTCGATGTTCTCGACTTTTCTTTCGACGATCGCGGTGGAAATTTCGCCGAACTTGACGGCGAAGGTGCCGCCGAATCCGCAGCAGGTTTCGCACTCCTCCATTTCGACGAGTTCGAGCCCATCTACGCTTGCGAGCAATTTGCGCGGTTGCGCTGCGACTCCAAGTTCTCGCAGGCCGGAGCAGGAGTCGTGAAAGGTGACACGCCGGTCGAACCGCGCGGCAACCGCCTCTATGCCGAGAACATCGGTGAGGAAGCTCGCAAGCTCATGGACCTTGCCGGCGAATTGATTGGCGCGTCCGGCGAGATTGGGATTGTCTGCGAACAGGCCGGGGTAATGTTTCGCCAGCATCGCCGCGCAGGAACCGGAAGGCGCCACGACATAATCATAAGCCGAGAAGGCGTCGATTGCCTGCCGCGCCAGAGCCTTGGCGAGCGCTCTGTCTCCGGAATTATAGGCAGGCTGTCCGCAGCAGGTCTGACTTGGCACGAAGACCTCGCAGCCCGCATCTTCCAGCAGTTTTAACGCTGCAAATCCAATCGAGGGCCGGAACAGGTCCACGAGGCATGTGACGAAAAGTGCGACCCGTGGTTTTCCGTCAGGCGATGGCGTCATGCTGGCATCCATTTGGGCAACTATCGCTCCGGCGGCGCTTTCGTCAACTCCGCCGGTCGAGTGGGGTTTGCGGAGCAGAGACTTTGCCTGCACAGCGCTGTTTCGCCGGGGCTTGAAAGGTGGAATAATGGAGCGGGTTAATACCGCCATGCGTTTAGAGACCAGAGATGAGCAATATCGCGTTTCCCGCGCCGGATGAATCGACTATCTCCCGCCGCGCGGAAATTATCGCCGGCCTTGCCAAACTGGTGCCGGCTGAATGCCTCGTCACGAGTGAGGACGAGCGCCGCGCTTTCGAGACGGATGGGCTCTTGTC
>SCSF01000130.1 GCA_004298435.1 Beijerinckiaceae bacterium | reverse complement strand
TATCATCAGGGCATCATGTCCGGCAAGACGCCGAACCTCGACAAGCTCGCCGCGGGCGGCATGCGCTTTACGGATTATTATGCGGAGGCCAGTTGTACGGCGGGCCGCGCCAATTTCATAATGGGCCAGATTCCGCTGCGGACAGGCATGACGACTGTTGGCCAGGCGGGCGCCGATATTGGCATCCCTGAGCAAGCTGTCACGATTGCCACGGCGCTCAAATCACTTGGCTACGCAACAGGACAGTTCGGCAAAAATCATCTCGGCGACAAGAACAAGTATCTTCCAACGGTGCATGGCTTCGATGAATTCTTTGGTTATTTATATCATCTCGATGCGATGTCCGATCCGTACTGGTTCGATTATCCGCAGGATTGGATCAACAAATACGGACCGCGCAATCTGGTCCATTGCTACGCCTCGGACGTGGATGACCCGACCGAAATGCCGCGCTGGGGTCGCGTTGGCAAACAGCGCATCACCGATGAAGGACCGCTCGCGCCATTTCCGGATATGACGGCGGATCATCAATTCTGGCAGAAGGGCCAGCCCGCCAAATATGACATGGAAACCTTCGACGAGGTGCTTGTGGGGCACACCAAGGGATTCATGGACAAGGCGAAGGAGAGTGGAAAGCCATTCTTCATTTGGCACAATACAACCCGCATGCACGTCTTTACATATTTGCCTGCAAAATATCAGGCGATGATGAATTATGGCAGCAACTACAATATCGAAGAAGCCGGGATGGCGCAGCTGGATGACTGCGTCGGCGCGCTGTTGAAACATCTGGACGATATCGGCGAAGCCGAAAATACCATTGTTATCTTCACTACAGACAATGGCGCGGAAGTCTTCACCTGGCCGGACGGTGGCATGACGCCTTTCCGCGCCACGAAAGGTACTGTCTTCGAAGGCGGTTTCCGCGTCCCCGCCATCATTCGCTGGCCGGGCCAGATCAAGCCGGGCTCAGTCGAAAACGGCATCTTCTCGGGTCTCGACTGGTTCCCGACGCTCGTTGCCGCGGCCGGCAATGCCAATATCACGGATCAGCTTTTGGCAGGCGCCAATCTCAATGGACGTGTCTACAAGAATCATCTGGATGGTTACAACCAGATGGACTTGCTGACCGGCAAGGGTCCTTCGGCACGGCACGAGATATTCTATTTTGGCGCGGCGAAACTCGGCGCTATCCGCATTGATGATTTCAAGTTCCAGTTCATCCAGCAGCCATATGGCTGGCCAGGCGAGAAGGTGACGACGGATATGCCGACCATCGTCAATCTTCGTCAGGATCCCTTTGAGCGCACGCCATCGGTCCGCGGCGAGACGACCAATGACATGGGCGGCGGATATATAAACGACTTCTTGGGCCGCGAGTTCTGGCGGTTTGTGCAAGTGCAGCAGAAGGTGGTCGCTTTGGCGCGGACGGCCATCGACTATCCGCCGATGCAAGCGCCCGCATCCTTCAATCTACAGTCCGTCAAAGCTCAAGTGGATGCGGTGGTCAGGAGCCATGAGGGGCAATGACAAATGGGACGGGGCGTGGAAAACGCGCCCCGTTTCATCGCGTGTGGGACTTTTAAAACGATCGAGAGCGCGATCGGACGGTGGATGGTGGAGCCAGGCGGAATCGAACCGCCGACCTCTTCAATGCCATTGAAGCGCTCTCCCAACTGAGCTATGACCCCGATCCGTTCCGCAGAAAATCCGCGTTTCTCCAGGCCCTTTTGGGGAGGGCCTGGGCCTTGCCGCGCCAGCGCGCATCGCGTGGAGCGGCTGTATAACCGCAATGGCCGTGTTCGACAAGCGCTGCGAACCGGCTCGCCTGCGGCGTTATCGTTTTAGCGTTCCTCGTCGTTGGCGAGATCGCCGTCGATCAGGCCGCTGACATCGTCGGAATCTTCCTCTTCCTCCTCGAGGAAGGTGTCGTCATCATCGCCCGCATCGTCTTCGATTTCGACTTCCTCATCCGCGCTGACATCGGCCGTAGACTCGGCAGCTTCGGCCTCATCGAGCGAAACCATTTCCGGCCCCGCCTCATTGTCGATTTCGTCGTCGTCTTCGGCTCCGGCGCGCGCCATCCGCGCCATCGTCCCCTGCTGGACCGCGCCGCACTTGGGACAGACAACAGGGGATTTGCCGAGATCGAAGAATTTCGTGCCGCAGTGCTGGCATTGGTGTTTGTTGCCGAGCTCGGGTTTCGCCACGGTTTGACCTCTGAAGAATCGTCAGCGCCGACTCTGATCCGGCGCCATAATGTCCAAAGCCTGCGGTCTCATATGCGCCTTGATTCAGGACGCGCAAGCTGATTTCGAGGAAGGACGACGCCCTAAAACGATTTCAGCTTCGGTGTCCACTCAAACCGCCTTGAAACCGCTCCGATTTTTGAGATGCCGACAATTCTGACGGCATCCCGGAGAAATGCGGCACAGGAAATCCTGTGCATAAATGTTACCCTGGAGGTTTTCGAATACAGGACAGCGGGCCGTTGCCGTTGGCATTCGCCCGAGCCTGTCGCGCCCGATTTCCTCAGGGGCTTTCGGTTAGTAAGCTGAAGCGCGCCTGTCAATTGGAAGTTGCGCTCCGTTCCACAAGAGCTGTTCCGGCAAGTCAACTCGAAAATGTGTGGCCGGGGCCGGGCGCGTGGGGCATGACATAGCCGCGTGGGGCTGATACCAGCATCTCAGTACCTGCCTGGGATTTGCGGCACGAAAAACCTTTGTCCGGCAAATGCCCCGCAGCTTCCCAAACTGTGGATGGTTCGGGTTCTCGCATGACATCTTCGCCGCCTTCGGTGCGGGCGCCGCAAAGCGGTCCCATGAGCGAAACCTGCTTGAGAGGGGTGCCTGCTGGCCCTCTCAGAGGCCGGTTGCGGCCTCCCGGCGACAAATCGATTTCCCACCGCGCCTTCATTCTCGGGCTGCTGACTGTTGGCCGGACGCAGATCGAAGGCCTGCTGGAAGGCGAAGACGTGCTCCACACCGGCCGCGCTTGCGCCGCGCTGGGCGCGAAAGTCGCGCGCGAAGGCAATGGCCGCTGGAGCGTCAGCGGCATGGGCATCGGCACGCTGCTTGCGCCGCGGGATGTGCTGGACTTCGGTAATGCGGGAACCGGCTCCCGATTGATGATGGGAGTGGTGGCCGGGCATGGCGTGACGGCTGGCTTCGACGGCGACACTTCCCTGCGCAAGCGCCCTATGCGGCGCATCCTCGACCCTTTGACCCTTATGGGCGCCGAAATTCTGGCCGAGGCCGAGGGCGGCCGCTGCCCCATTCTGCTCAAGGGCACGCCGGAGCCTTTGCCGATCGAATTTCGGACCAAGGTTGCCTCGGCGCAGGTGAAATCCGCGATTTTACTGGCCGGCCTCAATTCGCCGGGCCGGACGGTCGTGATCGAACCGCAGGCGAGCCGTGATCATACCGAGAAAATGCTCAGGTTTTTCGGTGCGGAGATCACCAGTGAGGCTTTTGGGCCGCATGGCCGGAAAATCATCCTCGAAGGCCGTCCGGAACTGCGTCCGGCGCGAATCGTCGTACCCGCTGATCCATCGTCTGCCGCCTTTCCTCTGGTTGCCGCGCTCATCGTTCCGGGCTCCGACATCATCATCGAGGGCATGATGATGAATCCGCTGCGTACCGGCCTTCTGACGACGCTTTGGGAAATGGGCGCCGACATCGAGGTGCTCGACCGCCGCGAGGAGGGTGGCGAGGAGGTCGCCGATCTGAGGGTTCGCGCCTCCGCCCTGCACGGAGTCGAGGTGCCGGAAGAGCGTGCGCCTTCGATGATCGACGAATATCCCATTCTTGCCGTAGCTGCGGCTTTCGCTGCCGGCGAAACGCGGATGCGCGGCCTGAGCGAGTTGCGGGTCAAGGAATCGGATCGGCTTGAGGCCATTGCCGCCGGCCTGCGGGCCGCAGGCGTTTCCTGTGCGATTGAGGCTGACGATCTCACCGTCTCGGGCCGCGCCGGCGCGGTGCGGGGCGGCGGGGTCGCTGAGACGCATCTCGATCACCGAATCGCCATGAGTTTCCTCTGCTTGGGGCTTGCCGCGCAAAAGCCTATGGCGATCGACGATGAAAGGATGATCGCCACGAGCTTCCCGACCTTCAAACCCGCCATGGCGCAATTGGGCGCAGTTTTTTTATGATTGTCGCGATCGACGGCCCGGCAGCCTCCGGCAAAGGCACTCTGGCGCGCCGCCTGGCGCAGCATCTCGGCCTGCCGCATCTCGATACGGGGCTTCTCTACAGGGCCACGGCGCGGGTGTTGATGGACGAGGGGCGCGATCTTTCCGATGTCGCTGCCGCGGTCGCTGTGGCGCGCGGCCTGGCTCTGCTCGATTTCGACGAAAAGCGCCTGCGCGGCCGCGACATGGGCGAAGCGGCGTCACGCGTGGCGGCCATGCCGGAGGTTCGCAAGGCGCTGGTCGAAAGCCAGAGAGATTTTGCGCACAGGCATGAGGGCGCTGTGCTCGACGGGCGTGACATAGGCACCGTTATCTGCCCCGATGCGGAGGTGAAGATCTTCGTGACGGCAAGCCCGGAAACGCGGGCGACGCGGCGCGCCCTCGAACTCAAAAATCAGGGCGAGAAGGTGGATTATGCTGCCGTGCTGGAGGACATCCGCAAGCGCGATGAGCGCGACGCGACACGCAGCACGGCGCCTTTGCATCCGGCCGAGGATGCCGTCATTCTCGATACCACAACGCTCGATGTTGCTGCGGCGTTCAAGATGGCTCTTGCCATAGTTGAGAAGGCCAGCGTTGCCAAAGCCGGGCCGCAATTAATTCCGTGATCATGCGTTTCAAAGGGCAGCCGCTCTCCCTCTGATCCGTCGCCCTCGATGTAGGGCACCCGACATTGACGCGATCGACGGGGGCTTTTTTCTTGCTGGTTTGGCCTTAAATAACTAGTCTTCTAACTAGTTAGCTTGGGATGAGAGATGTCGGTTTGGCCAGTCCAGGATGCGAAGGCCCGCTTCAGCGAATTTCTTGAAGCCTGTTTGAAACAGGGGCCGCAGCTCGTTACCAAACGCGGCGTTGAAGCCGCGGTTCTGGTGCCGGTCAGTGAATGGCGGCGCTTACAACAGGCGGCGCGCCCGAGCCTGAAGGAGCTGTTGTTGACGGATGCTGCGCCCGTCGACTTTGCGTTGCCAAGCCGCGGAAGGTTGCGCCGGCGGACCCCTGGCTTATAGGCGCATGTATCTCCTCGATACGAATGTCGTTTCGGAACTCCGGCGTTCCCGCCCGCATGGCGCCGTTGTGGCTTGGCTCCGGCAAACTGCCGATGCGGATCTCTTTATTTCGGCGGTCACGCTGGCGGAATTGCAATCCGGCGTCGAGTTGGCGCGCGAGAACGACCCCTTGAAGGCCAACCAAATCGAAGCGTGGCTCGATCGTGTCGAGCAGACCTTGCATGTGCTGCCGATGGACGCCGCAGCTTTCCGCTGTTGGGCGCGTTTGATGCATCGCCGGTCGGATGATCTGATCGAAGACGCGATGATTGCGGCGACGGCGATCGTTCACGACCTGACCGTCGTGACCCGTAACGTCCGTGATTTTGAAAGCTTTGGAGTGCGCCTGCTTAATCCATTCCTCACGCGATAATCGGCTGGCGAGTAGCCGTCGTCGCCTTCGGAGAAAAAGTCTTCTTTGAGGCCTGATTCCGGCCCTTCCCCTTGCCGGAAGGCCTCCGGCTTGCTAGATACCCGCGCTGAACCCAGCTTAATTCTGCCGTTCCGCGCCGGCCCACCTTCAGGTTGGGGTTTCGTCGCAACGCCGACGGACGCCGGCAGATTAAGCTCCATGCAATTCCAACCGCCGGCGCCGCCCGCATTCGGGCATTTCAGGAGAACCTATGTCGTCTACTCAAACCTACGCGCCCTCGCGCGAGGATTTTGCCGCACTTCTCGACGAGAGCTATGGCGGGCATGATGCCCTTGAAGGCTCCGTCATCAAGGGGACCGTCGTCGCCATCGAAAAAGACGTCGCCATTATCGACGTCGGCCTGAAGACGGAAGGCCGGGTGCCCCTCAAGGAATTTCAGGGTCCGGGACGCGAAGGCCCGCTGAACGTCGGCGATGAGGTCGAGGTTTATCTGGAGCGCATCGAGAATGCGCTCGGCGAGGCGGTGATCTCGCGTGAGAAGGCCCGCCGCGAAGAAAGCTGGGTCAGGCTCGAAAAGGCATTCGAGGCGCAGGATAAGGTTGAAGGCGTGATCTTCAACCAGGTGAAGGGCGGCTTCACCGTCGATCTCGATGGCGCCGTGGCCTTCCTGCCGCGCAGCCAGGTCGACATTCGCCCGATCCGCGATGTCACCCCCCTGATGCAGGTGCCGCAGCCGTTCCAGATTCTGAAAATGGACCGCCGCCGCGGCAATATCGTCGTATCGCGCCGCACCGTGCTCGAGGAATCGCGCGCCGAGCAGCGCCATGAGATTGTCGCCAATCTGGAAGAAGGCCAGATCATCGAGGGTGTCGTCAAAAACATCACCGATTACGGCGCGTTCGTCGATCTCGGCGGCATCGATGGCCTTCTGCATGTCACCGATATTGCGTGGCGCCGCGTCAATCATCCGAGCGAGGTTCTGTCCATCGGCCAGACGGTGAAAGTGAAGATCATCAAGATCAATCACGAGACTCACCGCATTTCGCTCGGCATGAAGCAGTTGCTCGACGATCCGTGGCAGGGCATCGATGCGAAATATCCGGCTGGCGTGCGCTTCCATGGCCGCGTGACGAACATCACAGACTACGGTGCATTCGTCGAACTGGAGCCGGGTATCGAGGGCCTGATCCACGTTTCGGAAATGTCGTGGACGAAGAAGAACGTCCATCCGGGCAAGATCGTCGCCACGAGCCAGGAAGTCGACGTTCAGGTTCTCGAGGTCGATCCGGTCAAACGCCGTATCTCGCTCGGCCTGAAGCAAACGCTCGCCAACCCGTGGGAAGCTTTCGCTGAAAAGCATCCGATCGGCAGCACTGTCGAAGGCGAGGTGAAGAACAAGACCGAGTTTGGGCTCTTCATCGGCCTCGAAGGCGAAGTCGATGGCATGGTCCACCTGTCCGATCTGGACTGGAACCGCCCCGGCGAGCAGGTCATCGACGAGTTCAAGAAGGGCGATACCGTCTCCGCCAAGGTTCTCGATGTCGACATCGAGAAGGAGCGGATTTCGCTTGGCATCAAGCAGCTCGCCAGCGATCCGTTCACGGCCAAGCCGGCTGAGGAAGGCGGCAGCTCCGATCTCAAGAAGGGCGCAATCGTCACCTGCGAAGTGATCGAGGTGAAGGATGGCGGCATTGATGTGAAGATCGCCGGCACCGACCTGACGGCCTTTATCAAGCGTGCCGAACTCGCCCGCGATCGCGCCGATCAGCGGCCCGACCGTTTCGCCGTCGGCGAAAAGGTTGATGCCCGCATCACGCAGTTCGACCGCCGCGCGCGCAAGATTGCCGTTTCCATCAAGGCTCTCGAAGTCGCTGAGGAAAAGGAAGCGATTGCGCAATACGGCTCGGCCGACTCCGGCGCTCTGCTCGGCGACATTCTTGGCGCTGCGCTGAAGGCGCGCGAGGCGGAAACGCCGAAGAAGGCCAGCAAGAAAAAAGACGAAGAGTAATCGGCAGAATCTTCTGTCCAGAGAAAGCCCGCGCGGGATGCCGTGCGGGCTTTTTTATTGGAGGATGCCGAACTGTCATCCCGGAGCCGATTTGACGTTCTCCGGGGCTATAG
>SCSF01000129.1 GCA_004298435.1 Beijerinckiaceae bacterium | reverse complement strand
AAACTCAAAAATTCACGCCGCCTCGCGACACGATACGACAAAACCGCACAAAGCTATCTCGGCTTCGTGCATATCGCCGCCATCCGCTTGTGGATGCGCGCATTCGTCAACAGGACCTAGGAGATCAACTAAACCATCCTTGATAAACAAGACGAACGTCATTGGATTTTTTAAGCTATCTATGTTTGCGAAGACATTTCCTATAGTGCGGGCATGAATAGGTTGCGCTGACGGATCTGGCTTCAGTTTTGTGTAGAATCCGACGCCGGTGTTATCGCGGCTTTGAACGGTCGCGGTAGCTATTTGTGCGTGGAGCGCACCTCTGTCATTCCCGGCCTGGAGGCTCATCGTCTCCAGAACTGATTCTTCGAGTTTGCTGAGATGCATCATTGACGGCTCACCCGCGACTTCTGCTAAGTTACCTACATCACCCATGCTCGGCATTCCAAGTGATCGCTATCGTGAAACCGAGCCGACAGATGCGTGGCTCCGGCCAAAAATCCAACAATTTGATTCTTAACAACTTTGATTTTTGCCTAATATAGCGCATGCGTCTGCTAGGGTTATCACGTTTCGCCACTCCGCCAATGGAACCTTGATATTGAGGCGACGCTCAACCTGTGGCGCAAAATACATGCTGAAGTCGTCCGAGCAGATATGGAGATCGTTAATAAAAGCGTCGGATAGCCTGACAGCGCGGCTTTCGCCGACGATTTCTCTAACGACCTGAATAACGATGCTTTCAATTGAAGGATCTATCCCGTCCATGGCTTACTTGCCCGGTTGTTAAACATGCAGCGAAGTGGCTTCCGGTTTGTCTGAAGAATGCGTGTGCGCTGTTTCCGCTTGTCTCGCGAAAGCACAGCCCCTATGTCCTTCGCGCAATGGCGGTTGTCCATGGGCAGGCAGCGCAAAGCTCTCAAACACTACATGGAATTTCAAATGAACACACCGGGCAGGGTCACGGTCGAGAATGTGAGCGTAGAGGAATTGCAGCGCGGACTGGCGGATGGGACGATCGTACTCGTCGATGTGCGCGAGCCGGACGAATTTGCCGCCGGACGGATCCCCGGATCGATCCTTAACCCATTGCGGTCATTCGATCCCGAGGCGTTGCCGAAGGCGGCGGGAAAGCGGGTGGTTCTCTCCTGCCGATCCGGCAATCGCTCATTGAGAGCCCTTGAACTCGCCCAGGCGGCGGGGCGCACCGACGTTACGGCCCATTATCCCGGCGGCATGAACGGGTGGATGGCAGCCGGTGGCCCGGTCGAGGTGTGACCGCAGGCTACCTTCTTATCGCTCCTTCAGACCCGCCCAGAACCGCCGCTTTTCCGACCGGCGCAGCAGGTCGAACGGAATGGTGCGGCCGATCTTTTCAGCATCGAGCAGACGGACAAGATCATCAACGCCGGTGACAGGCACATTCTCCACTGCAATCAGAATGTCGCCGGTGAGGAAGCCGGCCTCGTCAGCCGGGCTGCCCGCTTCGACAGCCGTCAAAGCTGCGCCTGTCGCCTGACTCAATCCATGCCGGAGCGCGATGCGCCGCGGCAGCGCGATCGTGCCCGCACCGATTCCGAGATAGGCGCGCCGGACGCGTCCATGGCGGATGATTTCGCCGAGAACGAAACGCGCCGTGTTGGCGGCAACCGCGAAACAGATGCCCTGCGCGCCAGCGATCATCGCCGTATTGATGCCGATGACCTCGCCGCGCGAGGAGACGAGCGGGCCGCCGGAATTGCCGGGATTGAGCGCCGCATCCGTCTGAATGACATCATCGATGAGACGGCCTGATTTCGACTGTAACGAACGGCCGAGCGCCGAGACGACGCCTGCCGTTACGCTCGCGTCGAAGCCGAGCGGATTGCCGATCGCGATGGCGATCTCGCCACGCTTCAACAGCTTGGAATCGCCAAGCGGCGCTGCCGGAAGCGTCGCATTATCGTCGACGCGGAGCAGCGCGAGATCAGTATCGGGATCATCGCCCAGAACGCGCGCTGCAAGGCTGCGGCCATCGAGCAAGGTCACCTCGGCGCGGCGTGCGCCTTGCACGACATGACTGTTTGTCAGAATCAGTCCATCCGGCGAAACGATGACGCCGGAGCCTGAGCCTGCGCGGCTGCCGTCGGCATGGCGGATATCGATCCGCACCACGCTCGGGCCGACGCGTTCGACGATATCGGTCACGCTGCGCGAATAGGCGTCGAGCAGAACCGCATCGGCAACGGAACTGGGGGGAGCCTCCGCCGAAGACCCGGCAGTTTTGTGAGTATCTTCATCGAGAAGAAACGTAGCTGCTTCATCAAACATGGGCATTTTGCCTCCGGGCACGGTGCGAAAGGCGTGTTGACGCTCGCGATTGCCGTGCCCGCGATAGAGAAAGCCGAGCGGACCTGTGGGCGCTCAAGCTCCGGAATTGTATGAAATATGGGAATGCCCGAAGCCCTATGGAAGAGAGGGCGTTCGCACGCAAAGTTGAGGCCGGATCTCAGGCCTCAGAATGGCATTCGTTCATCGACCAATATAGTCTCGCGGGAAAGCGAGGAGCAAAAACATGAATTGCGAGCTTTGGACGGGGCGGGTTCTGAGTGTGCTGCGCATCGTAACGGCGCTCGTCTTCATGCAGCACGGGCTTGCCAAGCTCTTCGGCTTTCCCGAGCCATCGCATGTCGATCACCTTTTGTCGTTGAGCGGCGTCGCCGGGATCCTCGAAGCCTTTGGCGGTTTCCTGCTTCTGATCGGGCTTTTCACAAGGCCCGTCGCCTTCATTCTTTGCGGTGAAATGGCGGTCGCCTATTTCATGGTGCATGCGCCGCACAGCTTCTTTCCGATGCTCAATAAGGGCGACAGCGCCATCCAATTCTGCTTCGTTTTCCTTTATCTCGTCTTTGCGGGAGCTGGCCCCTGGAGTCTCGACGCTCTGTTGCGGAATAAGAAGTCCGCTTGATTTTACCGATCCGCAGCGCAGACTGTGCAAATGGCGATTCGCGCTGACGGAAGATAGCTTTATGAAAGTTGCGCCTCCGGAAGGTGTCAGCGAAGACGACTTCGAGGCGATCGAAGCGGCGGTCATGGAGACCGTGCGCGGGCGGTGGTTCCTTACCGAGTACGCCCGCCGAGCGCGTGGGGATGAGATTCGCCAGGTTCTCGATGCCGTCGCACGGCTCGAGCATGTCGTTGCCGAGAAGGCCGAGCAAAGAGCGATGCCGGCCGATCCGTCCATCCGACTCCTGATGCAGCGGCTGAAAGAGGTGACGCAACATCTCGACGGCCTCGCCGGAGATATGCGCGGACAAGGATATGACGAGTCCCTCTGCGAGCAGATCGAGGCGCAGGCGCGCGCGGTCAGCGGCGTTCTGCGGCTGAACGGGTCGGCGCCTTCAACCTCTGCGCGACTCGCCACGCCACCACGGGCTTTGCCGAAAGCGCCAGAGGCTCCGGTGCCTGCGACGTCTGCGCCGGTCGCGGCTCCGCCCGCCGCTCCAGCCAAAAGCGATCAGGGAACCCCGAAGGAACAGCGCTATGCAGCGCTCGCGCGGCTCGACGCCTTGCCGATGGCCGAGAAGCTGGCGCTGTTCAGCTAGAGCCGTTTCGGTTCTGATGGAATCAGAACCATGGCTCTATTTATTTGTTTTGATGCGTTTTCTTCACGCGAACCGGAAGCCACTTCGCTCGAAAACGCTATAGAACTTCCGATTGACTGCGCAACCTCGCTGTCCCCGCGATCCCCTCTCCATGCCCCTTCCGTTCGATATTCCAAACGGAATGCTGTATCATCGCGTGCGAAGCGGAGCGGGAGCGGATTTGGGCGATGGGTATTGAAGGGCGCGACAAGGTCAAGGCGTTGGAGGCAGGCGCGCTTGCCGTATCCGGCCAGCTTGGCAAGACCGTGCAGCGGCTGCGCAAGACCTATAATCTTTCGCTTTCCGAGCTTTCCGAACAGTCGGGCGTCGCCAAATCGATCATCAGCCAGATCGAGCGCAATGAAACCAATCCGACTCTGTCGACGATCTGGCGTCTGGCGCAGGCGCTCGATGTCTCGATCGAGCGTGTGTTGCAGGTCAGCGAGGACGAGCCGTTTCTCGAAAAATCCTCGAAGGGCGATACGCCGATCCTTGTGTCCGACGATGGCAAGTGCCGGCTGTCGATCATCGGCTGGATCAAGACGGTCGAGTGGCTGCAATGGTACGGCTTTGCCGCCGAGCCGGGCGGCGTGCTCGAATCGGGGCCGCATCAGCGCGGTTCAGTCGAATGCCTTTCGGTGACAGAAGGTGAATTGCAGGTCGAGGTGGGGGAGGTGACCGAGGTCGCGCGGGCAGGGGAAACCTTGCGCTACCGTTGCGACCGGCCGCATAGCATCCGCAATGTCTCGCAGGAACCCGCTGCCGCTATGATGGTCTGCATCCTCAAAGCTGCCGTGATGGATTGATATTTCCGCAAGTACGTCATTGCGAGCCGAAGGCGAAGCAATCCAAATATTGCGACCGGCTGGGTTGCTTCGTCGCTATGCAGGCAAGTTTACGCAGCCTGCGTAAACTTGGCTGCGATGCTCCTCGCAACGACGCCGCGTCATGCAATCGATTAGCATAACGGTATTCTGCATTGCTTCACTTATTTGCCGGTCAACCGGCGCATTCCAAAACCACCCCGGAGAGAATCGAGCAGGCGACTTACTGGCGCTTGTGCGGGCTGAGCGCCGCGCTTTTCCTGCCTTACGGCCTGCATCTGCCATATTTTCCGGTGTGGCTCGCGGCGCGCGGCCTGACGGATTTCCAGATCGCGGCGACGCTTGCGACTCCTCTCATTTTGCGCGTGCTGCTGATGCCGGTCATCGCCTATGTCGCGGATCGGCGCGGCATAGCGGTCACGCTCGCGTGGTGCGCCTCGACGATGGCGGCCTGTTATGTCTGCCTCGGCTTTCTGCCGGGTATTCCGCTTGTCTTCGCCGTTTCGGTCGTCGCAATCACCGCGCAGGGCAGCATGCCGGCGCTGAGCGATGCGCTCGCCTTGGCCGAGATCCGGCGCTTCCAGAAGATTGGTCTGCGCGGCATTCAATATGGGCGCATCCGAGTCGGGGCTTCTCTCAGCGTTCTTGTGATGATGCTTCTGTCGGGACCGATCGTTGCGGTTTTTCCCGGTCGCAAAATCATCTTCGCTCTGGCGCTGCTTGGGATCGTGCCGGTCATTGCCTCGGTGCGGATTGCGCGGCGCATGCGCAAGGTTCGCTTCCACCATGGCGCGCGCAGCGGCCTGACGGAAGATCCCCGGGCTCTGCCCTTGGCAATTCTGGTGATTGCCGCCGCCTCACTGGTGCAGGCAAGCCATGCGGAAATCTACGCATTCGGAACCTTGCAATGGGCAGCCGCCGGGTTTGGGCATCAGACCATCAGTCTCGCCTGGGCCATCGGCGTGATGTCGGAAAGCGTGCTGCTCATTTTTTGCGGCCGCTATATCAGGGGCGTCCCGCAGGCGCTGGCGTTTTTGCTGCTGGGCGGTGTCGGCGCGAGCCTGCGCTGGATCGCCATGAGCCTCGCGCCGGATGCCAAAATCGTGCTTGGCCTGCAAGTCCTGCATGCGCTGAGTTTCGCGGCGACTTATCTCGGCTCGGTGTCGGTTCTCGGATGGCTTGCAGGCCCCAATCATCGTGCGCGCATGCAGGGCTGGTTGTCTGCCGCATCGGCGCTCAGCATGGCGCTGGCGACGATCGCTTGCGGCCGGCTGACTCACATGTTCGGTGCGGGCGCATATCTGGCGATGGCCGGATTGGCAGCCGTGGGCACAGGGCTTGCCTGTGCAGCTATTTTCATGCAGGGCTTCCGCAAATTAGAAATGAACTCCGTTTGATTGTCAGTTTAGCCCCAAAGGGCGGGGGCGGACGGATGCACGATCGAGCCTTCGTAACGTAGTCCGTTCGCGCGATCGCGCGCCAGAAGCAGCGGCCCGTCGAGATCGACGAAGCGCGCTTCGGATGCAAGGAGCAGCGCCGGCGCCATCGCCAGCGAACTTGCGACCATGCAGCCAATCATTACCTCAAAACCGACTTGCCTTGCCTCGCCCAGGAGCACCAGAGCTTCCGTGAGGCCGCCAGCCTTGTCGAGCTTGATGTTGATCGCGTCATAGCGTTCGCGCAGGCCTGCGAGATCGTTGCGGTCATGCAGGCTCTCGTCGGCGCAGATCGGAACTGGATGCGGCACGCTGGCTAAAGCTGCGTCGTCTCCCGCGGGCAACGGCTGTTCGACAAGTGCGACGCCGTATCTGCGGCAGGCATCGAGATTCATCGCGAGATTGTCTGGCGACCAGGCCTCGTTTGCATCGACGATCAGGCTTGCCGCGGGGGCTGTAGTACGGATCGCGGCCAGCCGTTCGGTGCAGCCGCCGCCACCGAGCTTCAGCTTCAGGAGTGGGCGCTGACCTGCGGCCAGCGCAGCCGCAGCCATTTCTTCGGGCGTTCCGAGCGACAGCGTGAAGGCGGTGGTCACTGGCGATGGTGCCGCGAGGCCAGCGAGCCTGTAGGCTGGAACGCCTTGTTGTTTGGCGGCGAGATCCCACAAGGCGCAATCGATCGCATTGCGCGCTGCACCTGGCGGCAAGAGTTCCTGAAGCTCGGTCCGGCCAGCGCCGTCTTCGATGGCGGAGCGTGCCGATGCGATTTGTGCAAGGACGCTCTCGACGCTTTCGCCGTAGCGGGCATAGGGCACGCATTCGCCGCGTCCGGCCGCATCATCCTGCGTGAGGGTCACGACGATGACGACGGCTTCGGTCTTGGCGCCGCGCGAAATGACAAAGGCTCTGGCGAGCGGAAAGCGCTCTAAGGCGGCGGACAGATGCAGTCTCATGCGCCGCATGCCGCCAATACCTCGCGGACGATCTCAGTGGTGTCTGCGCCCGCGCGTCCTGCCGGTCTTCGTTGCGCCAGCCGCATCGAACCCGACCTTGATCGTATAGTCATGCTGCGCATTGGCATGTGTGTAAGGAATTTCGATCTGGTCCGTTACGAGCGTGAAGGGCGCTTCGGACTTGCCGGCCGGAACTGTGACAGGGACTCCGTAGAGCTTGCTGACCACCGGGTCCTGATCGCTTTCGCGAACGATGGCGATGCGCACCGGCGCCGTGAAGTTGCCGGGAGCGCCAACCGGGCCAAGCAATATCTTGCCGGCCGCGCCGATCTTCAGGCTGATCTGGTTGCCGTCGATCTTGCAGTCCCGCGCGACATCGTTGAGCGAGAATTGATAGCGCAGATTTTCGTTCGTCTGGTCGCCCTTGCCGTAGACCCGGTCATTCGCCGTTCCATCGAGGATGATGATGTCCGGGCAGACCACATGTTCTGCCGGCGCCTGCGATGGCGGCGGCTTTTTGAACTGGACGAGCGCCGCGAGATTGCTGAACGTTGATCCACCGCTATCGGGATCATCGAAGCTGCCCGGCGCATGGGCGCAACCGGCGAGACCCAGAGCCGCCGCGAAAGCGACCGGCCAGCAGACCTTTCCGAAAGATTTGGCGAAGGCCAAGGCGTGCCACATACAAACTCCTGCCTGTCTGGCAGGGGCTATGGCCGATAGAATTTGGATCGTCCCCCGCCGCATTGCTTTCGCCTCAATCCCTACGCTCAAGACGTATTGGGTTTATACGAGAAGTCCGGCGGCAGACAAGAAAATTGCCGCGACAGCTTTCCCCGAATCACGGCAATGCGTCGAATCCATCGCCAAAGCCCTTGAGGTTGAGAGGGATGCCAATTCCCTCTTCCGGGGTCTGGAAGATGATGAACGTGGCTTTGTGGCCGTTTTTCAGCGATTGGATCAGTTTCGGCTCCATGACCACTTCGGCGATGCAGCCGGTCGGCAGACAGCGCACGAAGCCGGCGCGGCCGACATCCACATTATCGATCTTGAGTCCGAGCCCTGATGGCAGCAGCACGCCGAGCGGTGCAATAACCCGCAGCAGGCGGTTTTTGCCGTCCGCGGTCTTCAGGACGATGACGACGAGATTGATATTCGGCCGGTCTTCCGCCGTGACGCTCTGCAACAGAGCACATTGCTTGTGCAGGGCGCCGGGCGGCGTTTCGCACCTCAGTTCCCAATCGCCGTACTTGGATTTGACAACCCCCTGGGCTTGGCTGGCCACGATGGCGCCGCACAGAAAAAGTGCCGAAAGGATAAGAACCGTGAAACGACGCATCATGGCGATTTGCTTTGGGCGAAGAGGGAGATCGCAATCGCGCTTGTCGCGACCACGCATTGCGAGCAGTTGAGGCATGCACCTTTCATTGCCGGCTTCGCCGGTCTCACGGTCTGGGCATACCGCGCCATGCCTGTCGTCGGTATCTCGCCAAATCGGGATGATTATGACGCAATCCAATCGAGACCGTGGCGTAGATCACTGCGAATCATGCAGGTTCGAGGTGGGTAGCAAATGTAGCATAGCTGTCAACCGGCGCGGCGCGGCAGTTGTCCCAAGGGCTTTTTTTACTTGATCAACCTCTCGTTTTTCTACGCTGCGCCGCGAAAAGCAGGCTGTTCGCGATAGTAGCGCTTTTATGCCGCAAGCTCTTCGGAATAGGGACTTATTGCATGACCAGGGTCTTTGTGGTTTGGAACGGTTCTGCCACGAATTGGCTCGCGCAAATGGCCGGAATTCGGCGTGGTATACAAGAGCGCGATATTCTCAACTTGCGTGAATAATGAGGACAGACGTGGCGCGGGGAGCGACGGGATCGACGATGAAATCGATGACATCACCTTTTGCGAGCGTGCGAACGCTTCGGGCATTCGGCGCAACATTAATTAGCGGGTTTGCTCTGTTGTTTGCTGCGGCCGCGCCTGCCTTGGCGGCGGCAGGCCATCCCTCTCCCGGCGAGATCGGTTTCCAGACGCCAGTGACGCCGATCGCCCATCAGATCGACTCGTTCTACTACGACCTTCTCACGCCGGTCATCTTCGGCATTACCCTGCTTGTCATAGTTCTTCTCATTTATGCCATCTTCCGGTTCAACGAGAAGGCTAACCCGATCCCGTCGCGGCTCACCCATCATACCGGGTTGGAGCTGGCCTGGACGATCGTTCCAGTGATGATCCTCGTCATCATTTCTATCCCTTCATTCCGGCTGCTGACGCATCAGCTCACCTTGCCGAAGCCGGATATAACGGTGAAGGTCACTGGTCATCAGTGGTATTGGACTTACACATACCCCAAGGATCAGGGTGGCGGCTTCACGTTCGACTCCTATCTGAAGTCTCCCGATGAAATGAAGCCCGGCGACATTCGCCAGCTTGCAGTGGACAATGCGGCTGTAGTGCCGGTTGGCAAGACGGTCATCGTCCAGGTTGCTTCAACCGACGTCATCCACTCCTTCACCGTGCCCTCCTTTGGCATTCGTATCGACGCCATTCCGGGCCGGTTGAACCAGACCTGGTTCAAGGCGGAGCGCGAGGGCATGTATTACGGTCAGTGCTCCAAGCTCTGCGGGCAGAACCACGCGTATATGCCGATCGCATTCCGTGTCGTGAGCCAGAAGGAGTATACGGCATGGCTTGCGGGCGCGAAAAAGAAGTTCGCTTCTGCTTCTGCGCCGACGCCAGTCCATCTGGCCGAGAATACGAGTGTGGCGACGCATTGAAGCGCGATCCGGTTTCTGGGAAATCGTTGCTTCAGGATAACTGAAAGAGGGGCTGCCATAGCGAAAGCAGATGATGCTTTCCGGGGTATGCCTTCGAGAGAATACGAGAAAGAAGACCGAGGGACGTGAGATGGAGACGACTGCGACAGCCCATCACGATGCACACGCCCACCCGACAGGGTGGCGGCGTTACATGTTCTCAACCAATCACAAGGACATTGGCACGCTCTACATCGTGTTCGCGCTTTGCGCGGGCCTCATAGGCGCGACTTTTTCCATCCTGATGAGGATGGAGCTGCAACATCCTGGTCTTCAGATCTTTCCGTTTCTGGCGCAGGTTCTCGACGGCGCCACGAAAGACACGGCGATCGATGCGGCCAAGAATCTCTACAATGTCGTCATCACCGCGCACGGCCTGATTATGATTTTCTTCGTGGTCATGCCGGCTCTCATCGGCGGCTTCGGCAACTGGTTTGTGCCGATTATGATCGGCGCGCCCGATATGGCCTTCCCGCGGATGAACAACATTTCATTCTGGCTGCTCGTTGCCTCGTTCGCTCTGCTCGTCATCTCGATGTTCGTCGATGGCGCGCCGGGAATGAAAGGCTTCGGTGGCGGCTGGGTGATGTATCCGCCGTTCTCATCGTTGATAGGCACGCCTGGACCCTCTGAGGATTTCGTGATCCTTTCGGTCCATCTCGCCGGCGCTTCCTCGATCCTCGGTGCGATCAACTTCATCACGACGATCTTCAACATGCGCGCGCCTGGCATGACGCTGCACAAGATGCCGCTCTATCCGTGGGCGATGCTTGTGACCGCCTTCATGCTGCTGCTGGCTCTGCCCGTGCTCGCTGGCGCCATCACCATGCTGCTCTGCGACCGGAACTTCGGCACCGCCTTCTTCGACCCGAACCACGGTGGCGATCCGCTTCTGTACCAGCACCTGTTCTGGTTCTTCGGTCATCCCGAAGTCTATATTATGATCATCCCGGCTTTCGGCATCATCAGCCAGATCATCTCGACCTTCTCGAAAAAGCCGATCTTTGGCTACCTCGGCATGGTCTATGCGATGGTGGCGATTGGGGCTGTCGGCTTCGTGGTCTGGGCTCATCACATGTTCACCGTTGGGCTCTCGCTCGACACGCAGCGTTACTTCGTCTTCGCGACGATGGTTATCGCGGTGCCGACGGGCGTGAAGGTGTTCTCCTGGATCGCCACGATGTGGGGCGGTTCGATCTCCTTCAAGACTCCGATGCTGTTCGCGACGGGTTTCATCGTGCTCTTCACCATCGGCGGCGTGACCGGCGTGGTGCTCGCCAATGCCGGCGTCGACCGCTCCCTGCATGAAACCTATTATGTGATTGCCCATTTCCATTATGTCATGGGCGTCGCTGCGGTCTTCGGAATCTTCGCGGCCTTCTACTACTGGTTCCCGAAGATGAGCGGCTACCTGCTTAACGACAAGCTCGGCAAGATCCAGTTCTGGCTGATGTTCGTCGGCGTGAACGTGACCTTCTTCCCGCAGCACTTCCTTGGTCTTGCGGGCATGCCGCGCCGCTATATCGACTATCCCAACGCTTATGCGATGTGGAACGACGTTTCCTCCATCGGCTCCTATATCTCGGCTGTTGGCGTGTTCGTGTTCCTTTATGCGGTGTACGACGCCTTCGCGAAAAAGCGGGTGGCCGGCGACAATCCGTGGGGCGAGGGTGCGACCACTCTGGAATGGAGCCTGTCTTCACCACCTCCGTTCCATACTTATGAGACGCTGCCGCGGATTGTCGGCGCCGATCATTGATGTCAGGCCGTAAGGCTTGCGCCTGATGACGACTAAAGACGCCGCGGGGTTTTGCTCTAGGGCAGGGCTCTGCGGCGATAGCACAAATGGGCGACTCGGAGTCCGTCGGAACCGAAGCTGCTCCGGATGAAAACGCATCGTCTCCGGACGGTCGTTTGGGTCTTTCAATAAACAGGCTGAGCTATGAGTTTTGTTGGCGAGGGCAATGGTGCGGCGGCCGGTGCGGTCGCCATTTCGGTCGCCACTCCCGGAGACTACATCGCGCTTTTGAAGCCGCGCGTGATGTCGCTCGTCATTTTTACGGCGCTCACGGGCCTGATGCTCGCGCCGACTTATGTGCATCCCATTGTTGGTTTTGCTTCGCTGTTGGCAATTGCCGTTGGCGCTGGCGCCTCCGGCGCTCTTAATATGTGGTATGACGCGGATATCGACGCCGTTATGCGGCGGACATCGCGGCGTCCGATCCCGAGCGGCCGGATCACCCGGCCCGAGGCGCTGTCTTTCGGTCTTATCCTCTCGGCGTTCTCTGTCTTTACCCTTGGCATCGTGGCCAACTGGTTTGCGGCGGCGCTGCTCGCCTTCACCATCTTCTTCTATGCGGTGATTTATACGATGTGGCTGAAGCGCTCCACGCCTCAGAACATCGTCATTGGCGGAGCTGCCGGCGCTTTGCCGCCGATGGTCGGCTATGCCGCCGCGGCAGGCCACATAAGTCTGGCGAGCTTTGTGCTTTTTGCCATTATTTTTATCTGGACGCCCCCGCATTTTTGGGCGCTCGCTCTGGTTAAGGCGGGCGATTACGAGCGCGCCGGCGTTCCCATGATGCCGAACGTCAAGGGGCCTGACCGCACGAGACTTGAGATACTGCTCTATAGCCTCATTCTCGCGCCGATCGGCGTCGTCCCGTATTTTCTTGGTTTCGCTTCGCCCGTTTACGGCATTCTGTCCGCTTGCCTCGGCTGCATGTTCGTCGGCCTGGCGATTCAGGTCTTCCGGGTCCGGACAGGAGCAGAGGCGGACTCGCGAGCCAAGCGCCTGTTTGGCTTTTCCATCCTTTACCTCTTCCTGCTGTTTGCCGAGATCCTCAGCGAGCGCGTAATCGCCCTCGTGGCCGGCCTATTGGGGTGAGTGATGACCATTAAGAATGGCGGCAAAGGGATCCTCTTGACCCCTGAGCAATTGAAGAGCCGGCGGCAGCGCAACGTTGCGATTGGTCTTGCAATCGGACTGTTCGTTCTGCTGTTCTATGCGGTGACGATCGTCAAGCTCGCCCCCGGCCTCCTCGGCGGGTCGGTGTAGGCTGCGATGGCGCCGCGCTTCGAACCTTCTTCTGCATCGCGACGCGGTAGCCGCCTGATCGCGGCTGGTGCGCTGGGTGCTGTCGCGGCAATGCTTTGCCTGTCGTTCGCTGCTGTGCCGCTCTACCGTCTGTTCTGCGCCAGGACGGGCTATGCGGGAACGCCGCAACTCGCCAAGGCCGCGCCAGCGTCGCGGGGAAATCGCACGCTTGTCGTTCGCTTCGATACGAATGTAGGGCAGGGACTCGCCTGGGACTTCGTTCCCGATGTTTCCCAGATTTCACTGCGGACAGGACAGACGGCGACCGTTTTCTTCAAAGTGACAAATCGTACTGACCATGAGGCCGTGGCGCGCGCGGCTTACAACATCGCGCCCGGAGTTGCCGGCGGCTATTTTGACAAGCTCAAATGTTTCTGCTTTTCGGAGCAGCGGCTCGGACCACATGAGACGGCGGATATGCCGGTCGTGTTCTTCCTCGATCCCGCGCTTGAAAAAGACGAGACAATGAAGGGCATCGAAATGCTGACCTTGTCCTATACGCTCTTTCCTGCCGATCGGCCGAACGCGGCGCGGGTGCAGGGAAAAGCATCGGGAAAACCCGCGTTGACGAAGCTTTAGACGAAGCGGCGGGACAGGATCCGATAGCGCGCTCGCGTGCCGCATGGAATTGAATACGGCGCACGGTAATTGCGTCGAGGTGCAAAAGGCTCAGGATCGGGAAAGCAAGTCCCATCCTGTTGTGATTTTGAAATGGCCGCGACCGTGCGTCGACGGTTGCGAACGGGAAAAGGAAGAGGAAGGGTGTCATGACGGAGGCGCACGCAAGACCGAATCACGACTATCATCTCGTCAATCCGAGTCCGTGGCCCATTCTGGGTTCGGTCGGCGCTTTCACTATGGCCGTTGGCGGCATCTTGTGGATGAAGGGGATCCCTTTCCACGGCATCAAGCCCGGCAGCTATATCTTCGGCGCCGGCGTTCTCCTCGTTCTCTACGTCATGGCGGCCTGGTGGACAGACGTCATCAGGGAAGCGGAATATGAAGGCTCCCATACGCGCGTGGTCCAGATCAGCCATCGCTATGGCATGATCCTGTTCATCGCGTCGGAAGTCATGTTCTTCGTCGCGTGGTTCTGGGCTTTCTTCGACGCCAGCCTCTTCTCCGGCGAGAAGATCGAATATCTGCGCTACGCCTTCACTGGAGGGCATTGGCCGCCGAAGGGAATCGAGGCTATCAATCCCTGGCGCTTGCCCCTGTTGAACACGCTGATCCTGCTGACGTCAGGCACGACGGTCACCTGGGCGCATTATGCTCTGCTTCAGAATGACAGGTCCAACCTCAAGAAGGGCCTTATCCTGACGATCCTTCTCGGCATCAGCTTCACGGCTCTTCAGGCTTATGAATACATTCATGCGCCCTTCGCTTTCAAAGGCTCCATCTACGGTGCGACCTTCTTCATGGCGACGGGCTTCCATGGATTCCATGTCATCATCGGAACGATCTTCCTTTCCGTCTGCCTGTTGCGTGTCTTTCTCGGCCAGTTCACGCCGAAGCAGCACCTCGGCTTCGAGTTTGCCGCATGGTATTGGCACTTCGTCGACGTGGTGTGGCTGTTCCTCTTCGCCTGCATCTATGTGTGGGGTTCGTGGGGCGGCATCATTGAACACTGAGACAGCCTCAATTGCATCCGGGCTGGGATAAGATACCGGGCGGCTTCGGGACACGGAGCCGCCCGGAAGTTCATGTGCGGGATCGTGCGGCGAAGACGGGCCGCCTGTGACGATCTCCACCAACCGCGTTGTGTCTGGCTATGGCTCTGGCGACGTCTACGGTTGGGCAGAAGAGCGTGCTGCGGCAACTCCTCTGGCCGACTTTATTTACGGTGGTTTCCGTAGCGATCCTGGCTTCGCTGGGCATCTGGCAGTTGCATCGGCTTGCCTGGAAAGAGGGGCTGCTTGCCGAGATCGCCGCGCGTGCCGATGCACCCGTGGTTGCGCCGCCCACTATCGCCGAATGGCCGAAGCTCAAGACGATCGACTACGACTACCGCCACGTCGTGCTGAACGGCCGCTTCTTTTATGACGATACGGTGCTTGTCTTTACGCCTTCGGGACCTCAGGAGACTGGCCCCGGCTATCTTGTGCTGACGCCGCTGCGCCTCGATTCCGGCGCTTATATCATCGTCAACCGCGGCTTCGTACCCTCTGCGCTCGCGTCGGAGTTTCGGCATAAAAAGGGGCCTGCTGGCGAGGTTCATGTGACTGGGCTTATGCGCCCCCCTCAGGGACGCAATGCGTTCACCCCGGCGGATCATCCCAACAAGGGCGACTATTTCACGCGCGATCCGGTCGTCATCGGACGCCATTTCCAGCTTTCGCCGGTGGCGCCTTTCACGGTCGATGTCGATGCTACGCCGGGGTCAAATGGCTGGCCACGCGGCGGCACGACCGAGCGTGATCTGCCGAACAATCATTTCAATTACGCGCTGACCTGGTTCGGTATTGCGATGGGGCTTCTCGGCGTTTTCACATCCTTCGTCTTCCGGAAATTCGCGGAAGCCAAAGAAGCTCAGGCGGGATAGAGCGTTTTCAAGCGAAGTGGTTTCCGGTTCGCGTCAAGAAAACGCGTCAAAACAATTGAATAGAGCCGCGGTTCTGATTCCGTCAGAACCGGAACGGCTTTGGCGGCTGGACTAGCAAAAGCTACTGCTTGCAATGACTTAGGATGCAACGTTTGAAATTCTTGAGGATCCTGGCGTCGTGAAAGCCGGGGCGCAGCCTGCTGGAAAATCCTCGCCTTTCCGACCATGTTTCATGCTAAAGCCTCCGAATTCCCGGTCCGCAGAACGTCTCAGGAGTGACGGTGCATTATATTTCGACGCGCGGCGACGCGCCTGTGCTCACCTTCACCGATGCGCTGATTGCCGGTCTCGCTACAGATGGCGGCCTTTACCTGCCGCAGACCTATCCGAAGTTTTCGGAAGGGACGATCGCGGGTTTTGCCGGACGATCTTATGCGGAAGTGGCGGAGGCGGTCCTTACGCCATTCATCGGCCCGGCTATCGCACCCGAAACGCTCAGGAGCATGCTCAAGGCGGCCTATGAGCGCTTCGACCACGCTGCGATCGCACCGCTTTCGCAGATTGGCGACAATCTGTTTCTCCTGGAACTGTTTCACGGCCCGACGCTCGCCTTCAAGGATCTGGCGATGCAGTTGCTGGCGCGGCTTATGGAGCATGTGCTGAAGCAGCGCGGCCAGCGCGCCATGATCGTCGGCGCAACCTCTGGCGACACCGGCGCCGCAGCGATCGAAGCGTTTCGCGGATTAGATCAGGTCGATGTTTTCATACTTTATCCGCATGAGCGCGTTTCGGATGTGCAGCGCCGGCAGATGACGACGGTCGCCGACGACAATGTTCACGTCATCGCGCTCGAAGGCACGTTCGACGATGCGCAGGCGATCGTAAAAGGGCTTTTCAACCACAAGAGCTTCCGCGACGAATTCGCCCTGGCGGGGGTGAATTCAATCAATTGGGCGCGCGTCGCTGCGCAGATCGTCTATTATTTTACCAGCGCCGTCGCGCTGGGGGCGCCATACAGGCCAGTCTCATTCACCGTGCCAACCGGCAATTTCGGCGACATACTGGCGGGATGGATCGCGAAGGCGATGGGCTTGCCGATCGAGCGGCTCATCATTGCCACCAATAGCAATGATATTCTGGCGCGCACGCTCGAAACGGGCCGTTACGATCTGCGCCCGGTTGTGGCCACACAATCGCCTTCCATGGATATTCAGCTATCTTCCAACTTCGAACGGCTGCTGTTCGAACTGCATGGCCGCGATGCGGCTGCGGTGCGTCGCTTGATGGAGAGGCTGCAACAATCGAAAGGTTTCGAACTCGATGCGAAGCCGCTCGCGGCCTTGCGTCGTGACTTCGATGCCGTGCGCATCGACGAGCCGCAAACGACCAATGAGATCGGCCGCGTCTGGCGCGAGAACGACAGACTCATAGATCCGCACACAGCGGTCGGCATTGGCGCCGCACGCCAGAAGCTCGCGGCGCATCCAGAGGTTCCGATGATCGTGCTGGGCACGGCGCATCCGGCGAAATTCCCGGATGCGGTCGAAGCGGCGACAGGAAACCGCGCACCGCTGCCGCCGCATCTTGCGGACATATTCGAGCGTGATGAGCATTTCGACGTGCTGCCGAACGAGCCGGCACGCATCGAGGCTTTTTTACGCGAACGCGGGAAAGGGCGGAGAAGGGCGGCTTCATGAGCGTTGAAGTCACCACATTGCCGTCGGGTCTGCGGATCGTCACCGATCGGATGGCGCATCTCGAAACCCTGTCTCTCGGCGTCTGGGTCGCGGCCGGCTCGCGCCATGAGTGCAGCGATGAGCACGGCCTTTCGCATCTGCTCGAACATATGGCCTTCAAGGGCACACGGCGGCGCTCGGCGCGGGAGATCGCGGAAGAAATTGAGACAGCAGGGGGCGACCTCAACGCGGCGACCTCAGTCGAGCAGACGGCCTATTACGCGCATGTGCTGGCCGCCGACGCGCCGCTTGCCATTGATATTCTCGCCGACATTCTGACCGAAAGCATTTTCGACGCAGAGGAGCTCGAACGCGAGAAAGATGTGATCTTGCAGGAACTCGGCTCCGTTGCAGATACGCCGGACGATTTCGTCTTCGATCTCTTCAATGCCGCCGCTTTTCCCGATCAGGCGATCGGCTGGCCGATTCTCGGCACGCCTGAAAAAGTGCGCTCCTTCGATCGCAAGCGCATCGCATCCTATCTGGCGAACCATTATCGCGCCGGCGCAATGGTCGTGGGCGCGGCAGGCGCCCTTGAGCACAAGCAGATTGCGGAAGCTGTCGAAAAGAGCTTCGGATCTGTTCCTGTCGATAGCATCGGGCAGACGGTTCCGGCGCGCTACGTCGGCGGCGAGAGCCGCGTGAAACGGCGGCTTGAGCAAGCGCATATCGTCATCGGTTTTGAAGGCGTCGCCTATGGCGATCCCGAACATTATCCGCTGCATGTCTTCGCCAATGCGGTTGGCGGCGGCATGTCCTCGCGGCTGTTTCAGGAAGTCCGCGAGCAGCGAGGCCTCGCCTATTCGATCAACGCCTTTCATTGGGGCTATTCGGATAGCGGCCTGTTCGGGATCTATGCTGCGACCGGGCAAAGCCAGATTGCCGAATTGATGCCGGTCGCGCTCGATTGCATTGCCGCCGCGACAGCCGATTTGACTGAGGCCGAAGTCCAGCGCTCCAAGGCGCAGTTGAAAGTCGGTCTTTTGGCCGGTCTTGAATCACCCTCGGCGCGTTCCGAACAGATCGCCAGACAGACGCTCGCCTTCGGCCGGATTTTGACGCGTGCTGAAATGATAGAAAAGATCGATCGACTGAGCCTCGATGAAATTCGTCGCGCAGGCGCAAAAGCCTTGCGTTCGGCGCCGACGGTCGCGGCGATCGGACCGATCGGCAAAGTCTATTCGCCCGATCGGGTGATGGAACGTCTGGGGACAGGATAGCGATGATTCCGGGCAATGAGCCTGGAAATATTGGAGAGAAAGGCTTGGCACTCTTCCGGCTGGGACCTGCAAACGAGTCCCTGAATTTTGTGCGCGGCGACGGCGTCTATCTCCGGCCGCCGGAGATGCGCGACTATGAATCCTGGGCCGGCCTGCGCGAACGCAGCCGGGCTTTTCTGACGCCCTGGGAGCCGACATGGCCGGGCGACGATCTTACGCGCGGCGCGTTCCGCCGGCGGTTGCGCCGGCACGCGCAGGAGATCGAGAGCGATGAATCCTATCCCTTTATGATCTTCCGGGAAGCCGACAACGTGCTTGTCGGCGGTCTCACGCTCGGCCAGATCAAGCGTGGCGTGGCGCAGGCCGCAACGCTTGGCTACTGGATGGGCATGCCCTATGCGGGCAAGGGCCTGATGTCCCGGTCGGTGCGGGCGGTGACGGGTTTCGCATTCACCGTTTTGCGCCTGCACCGGATCGAGGCCGCCTGCCTGCCGCACAACGAAGCTTCCATCAAATTGCTGGAACGAATCGGGTTCAAACGGGAAGGCTTTGCGCGCGCCTACCTCCGCATCAGCGGCGTCTGGCAGGACCATCTTCTCTACGCGCTCCTCGAAACCGATCCGCTTCCCTTGCGCGTGCCACGCCGCGATAATTCCTAGAGCCATTCCGGTTCTGATGGAAATCGGGTGGGTGCTCTATTCTCTTGTTTTGATGCGGTTTTCATTACACGAACCGGGTTCGGTTTCATCTGGAAGCCCATTGTGGAAGCGGCCGTTCCGGCTTGCTCTGCCTACGCAATGGATTTAGAAATTTATCATTGAATCAAAAATCGAATGATCCTTGCCGTGGGGTGAAAAGTGATGCCTCGCGGTCCGGCATTGTCGTCAGGATGCGGAAACCGCGGAAGGAGCCACGCAGCAGGAGAACTGACCCAACTTTGGTCAAAACACTGTCTCAATTCATGTAGAAAGCGTTGCGGCAAGTAATATCGCCCGTGTCTGCGGTGCCTGAGGGAGCTTGGTTTTACTCTGAAAACCCCGGTTGGACTTTTCGATACCAGATGGCCGCCTGTCCTTTCCCGGACACGGACGCTCCGGCGTGGGATTTGGCTCGCGCTGCTTCTGTTGATCGTGACGAACGTGCCTGCGCTGGCGATCGAGTCGATCCGGGTTCCGCTCGATGCCGCAGCGATCGATCTCACGACGGCGATTCAGCATTACAGCTCGCAAGGGGACCGGATTCTCGTTTCAACGGCGCCAGGCGCGGACGGCATTGTGCGCCGCATTCAGGTCAGCGCACGAGAGCCGGGCACGCATCCGAACTGGATCGTCTTCGCGCTGACGAATGATACGGACGAGCAGATCGAGAGGCTCATCGTCGCGCCGCATTTCCGTCTGGTCGGGTCGGGCGTCATCTGGCCCGATCTCGGTGCAACGCGCATTTCGGCAATCACTGCGAGCCAGGGCTTCCCGCCCGAGCGGCAAGAGAGCGCCGATGCCGATGTATTCCGCCTCACGCTCGATCCTGGTACGACCGTCACTTATGTCGCCGAGCTGCGCACGCCCAATCTGCCGCAGCTCTATCTGTGGCAGCCGGATGCCTACAAGGACAAGATCACCAGTCTCGCGCTCTACAAGGGCATAGTGATCGGCGTCGCAGGCCTGCTTGCGCTGTTTCTGACGATCGTTTTCGTCGTCAAGGGGGCGGTGATCTTCCCGGCCGCAGCGGCGCTCGCATGGGCGGTGCTCGCCTATGTCTGCATCGATTTCGGTTTCTGGAGCAAGATTTTCAATACCACCGCTCATACAGACCGCATCTGGCGTGCAGGGTCCGAAACATCGCTTGCCGCAACGCTTCTGGTCTTTTTATTTGCCTATCTCAATCTCAACCGATGGCATGTCCGCGCCTCGCATGTGGCTTTCGGCTGGCTCGCCTTTCTTGTCGCGCTCGTTGGTCTCGCCATCTATGACGCGCCCATTGCGGCGGGCGTCGCGCGCATATCGCTGGCTTCCATCGGCGCCGTAGGGTTCATTCTCGTTCTCTATCTTTCCACGCACGGATATGACCGCGCGGTGATGCTGATACCGACGTGGTTTCTCCTGCTCGTCTGGATCGCCGCCGCTGGTTTTACGGTAACGGGGGAGCTGACGAACGACCTCGTTTCGCCGGCGCTGATCGGAGGGCTGGTTCTTATCGTGATGCTGATCGGGTTCACTGTGATGCAGAACGCCTTTGCGAGCGGGGGGCTTGCGCAAGGCGCGATCAGCGATGTCGAACGCAAGGCATTGGCGCTCGCCGGCAGCGGCGAGATTATTTTCGACTGGGACGTGGACGCCGACCGCGTCTACCTCAGCCCCGAGGCCGAGGCGCAACTGGGCCTCGCGCGCGGCGAACTCGAAGGACCTGCTTCGGCCTGGCTCGAATTCCTGCATCCGTTCGAGCGCGATCGCTATCGCACCTGTCTCGACACTCTGCTTGAGCAGAGATGCGGCCGCATTAATCAGGAATTCCGCTTGCGCTCAGCGGATGGACATTACTTCTGGTATCACATGAAGGCGCGTCCCGTCGTGAGCAACGAGGGCGATGTCATCCGCGTCGTCGGCACGCTCGCCGATGTAACGCAAAAGAAGAACGCCCAGGAACGTCTGCTGCACGATGCCGTGTATGACAATCTCACCGGCTTGCCCAACCGCGAATTGTTCTTCGACCGGCTTGAGGCGGCGCTGCTCCTCGCTGAAACGGATCCGCGGATCAGGCCAACTGTGCTCTGCATCGACATCGACCGTTTCAAGCAGGTGAATGAGTCAATCGGTCTTTCCGCCGCCGATTCAATCCTGCTGACCGTGGCGCGCCGACTTGGCCGCGTGCTGCGGCCGCAAGACACTCTGGCGCGCATCTCCGGCGATCAATTCACGATCGTCATCATATCCGAATCCGAAACGGATCAGGTGATCGCTCTGGCGAATATGATCAAGCGCACCGTCTCGACGCCGGTGACCTTCGGCGAAAGCGAAGTGCCTTTGTCGGCCTCGATCGGTATTGCCCTTTTTGATCCGCAGTTGCATCCGAAACGCGAAGACATGCTCAACGATGCGGAGATAGCGGCGCGTTACGGCAAACGCAGCGGCGGCAATCGTATCGAGGTTTTCCGCCCGTCGATGCGGACGTTCGGCACGGATCGTGTGACGCTCGACGCAGACCTGCGCCGCGCTCTCGATCGGGGGGAAATGAAGGTCTATTTCCGGCCGATCGTGAGGCTTGAAGACAGAACGGTTGCGGGCTTCGAATCGCTGTTGCGGTGGGACCATCCGCGGCTCGGGCGGTTAAGCCCTGCCGAGTTCATCCCGATTGCCGAGCAGGCGGGCAGCATCGCCGATCTTGGCGTCTTCATCATGGATCGCACCGCGCGCGAGCTGGCCGCATGGCAAAGCGCGCTTGACGTCGATCCGCCGCTCTTTGCGAGCGTCAACCTCTCATCGCGGCAATTACTGCGGCACGATCTCCTGCATGACGTGAAAGGCGTACTGAGCCGCACCAATGTCATGCCTGGCACGCTGAAGCTCGAGTTCACCGAGAGTCTGGTGATGGAGAATCCCGAATATGCGGCGCAAATTCTGGCGCATATTCGCGATCTCGGCGCTGGCCTTTCGCTCGACAATTTTGGCACGGGCCATTCGTCATTGTCCTATCTGCAACGTCTCCCATTCGATACGATCAAGGTGGGCAGATCCTTCGTGCATCAGAGCGGCAAGGGCGCGCGGCCGGTTATCCTGCGGTCCATCGTTGCGCTCGCGCACGATCTAGGAATGGATGTCGTTGCGGAAGGCGCGGAATCGGAATCCGATGCAATCGAGCTTTATCAACTCGGCTGCGAATATGCGCAGGGATTCCTGTTCGGGCACCCGATCAGCGCCGGCGAAGCGCGCAAGCTCGTCGGCGCGGCGACGATCGCGGCTTGATAGGCAACGTCATGCGCGGGCTTGACCCGCGCACCCAAGCACAAAGCTTCCAAGTCAATGGAGTTTTTGCCTTTAAGTCTGCCTACGTTTCTGGATGCGCGAATCAAGTCCGCGCATGACGAAGTGGACTCAGGCGTGTCCGAAATCGCCGGACAGATAGCTCGGATCAATCCCAAGCTTCCGCAAGGCGCTATTATATTTCGATTCGAGCGGCATATCGAAGATCAGCGACGAATCCGCCGGGCAGGTGAGCCAGCCATTCTGCTGCATTTCCTCTTCCAACTGCCCGGGCGACCAGCCGGCATAGCCGAGCGCCAGCACTGCGCGCCCGGGACCGGCGCCGCGTGCGATCGCACGCAGAATATCGACCGTCGCCGTCAACGATACGATGGCATCGATTGGCAAGGTCGAGTTGTCGATATAAAAATCATTCGAGTGGAGGACGAAGCCGCGGCCTGTCTCCACGGGGCCACCTTTAAGCACGGGCACCACGCCCGCTTTCGGCGGAAGCGTGATCGCCTCATCGGGCGCGATGACTTCGAGCTGCACCAGCAGTTCCGGGAAATTCACGCTCGGCGCGGGCCGATTGATGACGATCCCCATGGCGCCTTCATCCGAATGGGCACACATATAGATCACCGAACGGGCGAAACGGCCGTCCAGCATGCCGGGCATCGCTATCAGCAACTGGCCGTCGAGATAGCCAGTACGCTCGTCTTTCGGCCCCGGATCGCTATTATGTGTTATCGACGCCATCCGCGCCTCGTTGATGCCTTCTCAAAGTGGGAACAGGAAAGTTCAAATCCGAACAGGCGCTTTTGCATACAGCAGCGTTGGAAGGACAGTGACATTCTATGACGATTCTTTGCAAAAGTCTTTCCGCCGCCAAGTCACGTTTTCCCGCGATGCCGCGCCTTGCTAATAGGGTGGTGCCGGAGGGCCGCTTTTGCCAGTCCCCACGCGCAATTGTGGCCATGATCGGACTAATTTTCTGCGTGGCTCTGGTTCCTTCGCGATCGGATGCGCAGGCGAATGCAAGTTCGTCGCCCGCTGGCTCCTTCGCAAGTTCCTGGTCCACGCAGGCGGGCGGCGCGCAAATGCGCCTCATTTCCCTTCCGCTGTCATCCGGGAGCAAGCCCGTCTATGATGCAGCGGTAGAGGTCAAGCTACCCGCGAATGCGATCACTTACTGGCGCGAGCCAGGTGAAGCGGGAGTGCCGCCGCGGTTTTCCTTCCAGGGCTCGGAAAATGTCGCGCATGCGAATTTTCTTTTTCCGCAGCCGCACCGTCTGAGCGATGATGGCATCGAGGCCTTCGGCTACAGAGGCGGCGTCACATTTCCCATTCGTGTGATCCCGGTTGATGCAAGCAAGCCGACGCGTCTTGCTCTCACGCTCGATTATGCGGTGTGCGACCGGATTTGCGTGCCTGTGAAGGGCCATGCGGAACTGTTGTTGCCGAGATTCGGCATGAGCCCGGACGGCGCTGCAATTCTCGCCAGTGAAGCCAGGGTGCCAAAGTTGCTGCCGGCTCCGGCGCAGGCGAAGAAGATTGAGATCACGCGCGAAGCCGGGCAAGCCAAGCCGCACTGGCGTTTCGTGTGGCGCGGCGGCGAGCCGACGACCGATCTCTTTGCCGAAGGGCCGGAAGGCTGGGCTTTCGCAACACGCAAAACGGGTGACAACAGCTATTCAATCGCTGCAATCGAGATGCCCACGGCGGCTCCAGCAACTGTGCCCGTGAAGCTGACTGTGACGGGTCCCGAACCTTACGAATTCGTCGTGCCGCTTGCGCTTGCGCCCCGCTCGCAATAGCGAGCGCGTGACATATCTCTACGATATGCGAGGTGGTTTTCCGGCTTCACCCGCATAAAGATCTGCTTTAGCTTTACCAGCGCAATTCATGTCATTCGAACGAGGACGAGCCATGTCGATCAAAGTTGGCGATTCACTTCCCGATGCCGTTTTCACGGTTATGACGCCCGATGGGCCGAGGACGCGCACGACGGCGGATATTTTCAAGAATCGCAAGATCATCCTGTTCGGAGTGCCTGGCGCTTTCACGCCGACATGCAGCATGAACCACCTGCCGGGCTTCCGCGACAATGAGGCGAATTTCAAAGCAAAGGGCATCGATGAGATCGTCGTCGTGTCCGTGAACGACGTGTTCGTGATGAATGCCTGGGCGAAGCAATCGGGCGCCGAGGGCAAAATTACGTTTCTCGCCGATGGCAGCGCCGCTTTCGCTAAAGCGATTGGCCTGACGGCAGATCTGAGCGACCATGGCCTCGGCGTGCGCTCGGCGCGTTATTCCATGCTTGTCAACGACGGCATCGTGGAAAAGCTCAACGTCGAACCCAGCGTCGGCAAAGCGGATGTCTCGGGCGCGGATGCTCTCCTCGGGCAGATTTGAGAGGGAGCTCGCCATGCGCGGATCAAGTCCGCGCATGGCGCTCGTTAATCTACTTGAACGTGCCTGCCGCGCGCGCGGCGCGGCCGATCAAAAACGGGCGCATCCCCTGCCGGGCAAGCAGGTCGGCGCGCTCGTTCATTTCGTCATTGGCATGGCCCTTCACCCAATGCCATTGAATGTGATGCGGGCTTGCTGCCTCTTCGAGCCTCTGCCAAAGCTCGACATTTTTGACTGGCTTGCGGTCGGCCGTTTTCCAGCCGTTGCGCTTCCATCCGGCAAGCCAGCTTGTAATCCCGCCTTTGAGATAGGCCGAGTCGGTATAGAGATCGACATCGCAGGGCCGGGTCAGTGCCTCCAGCGCCTGGATTGCTGCCATGAGTTCCATGCGATTGTTGGTCGTCGCGGCATCGCCGCCTGAAAGCTCCTTGCTATTTGCGCCATAGACGAGAATAGCGCCCCAGCCGCCGGGTCCCGGATTGCCGGAGCAGGCGCCATCGGTCCAGATTGCAACGCGTTCGCTCATCGCGGCAGACCGAGTTCGTGCGCATCTGCGATCTTCTGATGGAAGCGGAGACGTTTCACGTAGTCGAGGGGGTCCTTCGGTTTCACCAATGCGCCGGGAGGCACATTCAGCCAGTCTACGAGACGCGTCAGCGCGAAGCGCAAGGCCGCACCCCGCGCCAGGATGGGGAGAGCAGCAGCCTCGTCAGGCGAAAGCTGTCGCGTGCTCTCATAGGCAGTCATCAGTGCCCTGCCTTTGGTTATGTTGTATGAAAAATCCGGCTCAAAGCACCAGGCATTGAGGCAGACGGCGAGGTCATAGGCGAGAAAATCATTGCAGGCGAAATAGAAGTCGATGAGGCCTGACATGCGGTCGCCAAGAAAGAGTACGTTGTCGGGGAAGAGATCAGCGTGGATGACGCCTTGCGGCAAATCCTTTGGCCAGCGTGCGTCGAGAAAGGCGAGTTCCTTGTCGATGAACGCCGCGAGGCCCGCCTGCACGCTTTCACTGTCTTTTCCCGCTTGCGCATTGAGGCTCGGCCAGGCGTCGAGCGAAAGCGCATTGCGCCGATGGCCGGCAAAATCAGCGCCTGCCTGATGCAGCTTTGCAAGCGCTTCGCCAAGCGCCGCGCATTGGCTTACCGTCGGATGCCGGCTCGAAACGCCTTCGAGAAAGGTGACGACTGCGGCAGGCTTGCCGGCGAGTTGGCCAAGCAATGCTCCGGATCGTGTCTTCACCGGCTGCGGGCAGACGAGGCCATGGCCGGCCAGATGTTCCATCAAGCCGAGGAAATAGGGCAGATCCCCCAGTGCGACGCGTTTTTCATAAAGCGTCAGGATAAAAAACCCCGCTTCCGCGTGAACGAAAAAATTCGAATTTTCGACCCCTTCGGCGATGCCCTTATAGGCGAGAAGGCGGCCAAGATTATACTCGCCGAGAAAAGCCGCGAGTTCCGTATCCAAGACTTCCGTATAGACGGCCATGGCCTGACGCTTGAAAGGAGAGTTGAAGCGACCTCGTCAGAGGCCATGAGGAATGGTCTTCCGATTTTATTCGGAGCAGAGCGTCAGGAACAGAAGGTTTCGCTCAAGCCGCGTCTTCTTCCAGGGTTTTGGACTGCTTCGCCGCCTCCATCAAGGCCGCGGCGGGTGTCTGCCCCTCGGGCTGAATGACGCCACAGGACATGATGAGTTTTGCGGCATCATCAGGACTCAGCGCGACTTCGATCACCTCATGGGCGGGCAGAAAAACATAAAACCCCGTCGTTGGATTGGGCGTGCAGGGCAAAAACACCGAAATGTAGTCTTCCTTCGCCGGGAGTTGAGAGCCGACTTGTTCGGGCGGCGGCGCCGAAATGAAGACAAGCGTCCACATGCCTTTGCCGGGAAATTCGATCAGTCCCACTTTGCGGAACGACGTTCCGGAGCGCGAGAACACTGTCTCGAAAATCTGCTTCACGCCTTTGTAGATCGAGCGAATGACCGGCATTCGCTCGAGAATAGCCTCGCCGAGCTTGATCAGGCTGCGGCCGGCGAGGTTGGCTGCGAGGAACCCAAGAAGCGTCAGACCCACAAAGGCGAAGATCACCCCGAAGCCGGGCAGGGGAAACGGCAGGTATGAATCCGGCCAGAAGGTGACAGGTATGATCTTCCGGACCCAGTTATCGACGGTATCGACGAACCACCAGACGAGATAAAGCGTGACAGCGAGGGGGCCGGCGACGACGATGCCGGTCAGAAACCAATTGCGGATGCGCGCACCGATCCCGGAACCGCGCAGAAGCCCCGGCGCACTGGCCGGTCGCTGGGGTAAAGGTGATCCATTAAACTGCGCCATGAGCTTTAGTTTCGAGACCTTCGCTTTTCATTTCCGCTGGGAGGTTTGCATATTGTACGCCTCTCCCAAGCTCCGATCATGTGCTTATTCGGGAAGGCCGATCAACCCTTTCCTTGCTTCGGAGCTTCCAGCATCGAGCAGGCGCGAATCTCGCTTAAGCTCGGTATTTCTACCCAGAAAAAAACGATTCAGGAACACGATGCAGGCGGATACGCATTCGGTCGTCTTTTTTGCGGCAATCTGCTTCAACTCGCGTGACAATGCGTCACGCTTGGGTTACAAACCAATGCCATCCGAAAGGGGCCGTCTCTGTTCAGAGATGCGCATGTTGTCCAAGTCGTGGGAGGACGCCTCATCTCTTAGTCCGGTGCTGATCAGACACACCTTCGCAGCGAGAAGACTTTACAGCGAGAAAGCCTCGCAGCGCAGGAAGGACGGAGAGAAGGTCAAGGACGCGGAAGCGAAAGAGGGCGAGGCCTGGTGGAGGAGCCAGCCTCGCCTTTCTTTTTGTCCGGACGGTAGCGTTTTCAAGCGAAGTGGAGTCCGGTTCGCGTAAAGAAAACGCGTCAAAATAAAAAGATTGAGCCGCGACGTCTGAGCCAGAATGGCTCGATAGGGTTATTGCGAAACGCTCCAATCCGTTTCGCCCTGCGTCCATGCTGCTTTCGTCGCCGCTGCAAAATCCGCGAAACGGCCTGCTTCAATCGCTTGGCGTGTCTCTCGCATCAAGCTCTGATAGTAGGAAAGATTAATTTCCGTCAGCAGCATCATGGCGAGGATTTCTCCCGCTTTCACGAGATGATGCAGATAGGCGCGGGAGTAGATCCGCGCCGGTTCGCAGGCAGCCAGCGGATCGATCGGGCGTGGATCGTCGGCATGTTTGGCGTTGCGCAGATTTATACGGCCGAACCGGCTGTAAACCAGCCCGTGCCGGCCGGCGCGTGTTGGCATCACGCAATCGAACATGTCGATGCCACGGCCTGCCGCTTCGATGAGATCATCGGGACTGCCAACGCCCATCAGATAGCGCGGCTTCGTCGAAGGCAGATAGGGAACCGTCGCCTCGATCGTCGCGAGCATGCTCTCCTGTGGTTCCCCGACGGCGAGACCGCCGAGCGCATATCCGTGGAAGTCCATATCCGTGAGCGCCTTCGCGCTGGTTGCGCGCAGCGATGCGGAGACGCCGCCTTGCACGATTCCGAACACCGCATGCCCCGGCTGCGTGCCAAAGGCTTCCCGGCTGCGTTCGGCCCAGCGCAACGACAGAATCATCGCGCGTTCTATATCGCGCTCATCGGCCGGCAGCTTTACGCATTCATCGAGCTGCATCTGAATATCGGAGCCGAGCAGGCGCTGGATTTCCATCGCGCGTTCCGGCGTAAGCGTATGACGCGATCCATCGATGTGCGATTGAAAGACGACGCCGTTCTCGTCGATCTTGCGGAGCTTCGACAGCGACATCACCTGAAATCCGCCGGAATCGGTGAGGATAGGATGCTGCCAGTTCATAAAGCTGTGCAGACCGCCGAGCGCGGCAATGCGTTCCGCACCGGGACGCAACATCAGATGATAGGTGTTGCTGAGGACGATTTCAGCGCCGAGCGCATGGACGGCCGCCGGGTGCATCGCCTTCACGGTCGCGGCGGTGCCGACGGGCATGAAAGCAGGCGTATGAATTTCGCCGCGCGGCGTCGAAATCACGCCGCTGCGGGCCGCGCCATCCGTCGCCTTGATGTCGAAATAAAATTCCCTGGTCACGGCTGCGTGCTCGCACGGTGCAGCAGGCAGGCATCACCATAGCTGTAAAAGCGATAGCTTTCGTCGATTGCGTGGCGATAGGCGGCGCGCATCGTTTCGAGGCCGGAAAAGGCCGAGACCAGCATGAAGAGAGTGGATTTTGGCAAATGGAAATTTGTCAGAAGCAGATCGACGCCTTTGAAGCGATAGCCGGGGGTGATGAAAATATCCGTCTCGCCTGAAAACGGCTGAATCATTCCATTCGCTTGCGCGGCAGTCTCGATCAGGCGAAGCGGCGTGGTGCCTGCGGAGACGATGCGGCCGCCGTTGACGCGCGCGGTATTCATGGCGGCTGCGGCCTCTTCGCTCAGCATGCCCCATTCCGCGTGCATGCGATGCGCATTGGTGTCCGTTGCTTTCACCGGCAGAAATGTACCAGCTCCGACATGCAGTGTCACAGGCGCTATCGCGACGCCGCGGGCGCGGATCGCTTCAACAAGCTCCGGCGTAAAATGCAGGCTGGCTGTCGGTGCCGCGACCGCGCCGCTGCGCTTGGCGAAGAGCGTTTGATAATCCTCGCTGTCGCGCGCGTCGGTCGCGCGTTTGCCCGCTATGTAAGGCGGCAGGGGCATCTCCCCCAAAGTCTCGATCGCCTGATCGAGCGCCGTACCGGAAAGCGCGAAGGCGAGCCTCACTTCTCCATCGCTATGCTCGCCGCAGACTTCCGCTTCGATCGGCTCCGCGCCGCTTTTGATGAAGTGGACTGTGTCGCCGGGCTTCAGTTTTTTGGCGGGACGCGCAAAGGCGCGCCAGACGTTTTCGGTTTCGCGCCGGTGCAGAAGGATTTCGATTTTGGCGGAATGATCGCCGCGCTTGCGCATGGCTTCGAGTCGCGCCGGGATTACGCGCGTATCGTTGACGACAAGGACATCGCCAGGCTGCAACAGGCTCGGAAGATCGCGGATCTTCCGATCCTCCAGCGGCTGTGTCGCCCGGGGATCGACGACGAGCATGCGCGAGGCGTCGCGCGGCACAACGGGGCGCAGCGCTATCCGCTCTGGTGGCAGATCGAAATCGAAAAGATCGACGCGCATAAGGCAGGAGCTGCTAAGCAAGCCGCCTTCTCCCGTGGGGAGAAGGCCGGTGTCTTAAAAGATTGGAGAAGCTCTCAGCTCACTGTGGCGGAAACGATCTTGTCAGGATCCCTCACAGGTTCGCCGCGCTTGATCTTGTCGACATTCTCCATGCCGGAGATCACCTTGCCCCATACAGTATATTGCTTGTCGAGGAAGCGCGCGTCTGTGAAGCAGATGAAGAACTGCGAGTTGGCGGAGTCAGGATTTTGCGCCCGCGCCATGGAGCAGGTGCCGCGGACATGCGGCTCGGAGTTGAACTCGGCCTTGAGGTTCGGATATTTCGAGCCACCAGTGCCGGTGCCGTGTGGGCATCCGGTTTGCGCCATGAAGCCTTCGATCACCCGGTGGAAAACGATGCCGTCGTAGAATTTTTCTCCGACGAGCTTCTTGATGTGGGCAACGTGGCCCGGCGCGAGATCCGGCCGCATCTGGATGACGACGGGACCCTGCGTTGTTTCAAGCGTGAGCGTATTACCGGGTTCAACCTCGGTCATGGTGGACTCCTGTTGTTGGGATTTGCGGCCAGCAATAGCCGAAGCCGGCCGCGAGGTAAACCTCACGGGGGGGCCCGCTACGCGAGGCGTTGACAAGACCGCGACTGTGGATCACTTTCGAAGTGTTCGTGTTCCGTTCGCGATTCCAAAGTGCGAAGGTAATGCCTCGATAGCGTAGCTGACCGCAACTGACGGGAACGAAGATGACGCGGCCTGACCCTCTCAAGGAATTTTCGCAGCAGCTAAAAGGTCGCCAGTTTTCGACCATTCTCGCTGATCCCCCGTGGCGGTTTCAGAATCGGACCGGGAAAATGGCGCCCGAGCATCGCCGCCTGACCCGCTATGGCACCATGGATCTTCCCGAAATAGCAGCCCTCCCCGTGGACACCGCAGCGGCCGGAGTGGCGCACCTTTACTTGTGGGTGCCTAATGCTCTCTTGCCCGAAGGCATTCAGGTAATGAAGGCTTGGGGCTTCGAATATAAAACCAACATCATCTGGCATAAGGTACGAAAGGACGGCGGGCCAGACGGCCGGGGCGTCGGATTTTATTTCCGCAATGTGACCGAGCTTGTTTTATTTGGAATTCGCGGGAAGAACGCCCGCACGCTTGCGCCCGGTCGTCGTCAGGTGAATTTTCTCGCTACCCAGAAGCGCGAACATAGCCGCAAGCCTGATGAGCTATACGACATCATCGAGGCGTGTAGCCCCGGCCCATATCTTGAACTCTTCGCGCGCGGCACACGGCCGAAATGGTTTGGTTGGGGAAACCAGTCCGACGATTATGAAATCACCTGGGATACTTATTCACATAATAGCAAGCGTGAGCCGATTACTGCGGCGGCTGAATGACTTTCAGCAAGCCCCAGGAGGAGCGGTTCAGGTTGAATTCTGACTGACCGCTCCCCCATGCGTAGCTTTTATATGATCACTTCGCCTTGGCCGCGCTCGCCATCTCCATCTTCACGATCCTGTCTGGATTGGCGACCGTGCCGTTGTCAGCCTCCGACCCTTTCTTGATCTTGTCGACGATATCCATGCCCGCCACGACCTGGCCGATGACTGTATATTTGCCGTTGAGGAACGGGGCCGGGGCAAAGCAGATGAAGAATTGCGAATTGGCCGAATTGGGATCGCTCGTGCGCGCCATGCCGACCGTGCCGCGCTTGAACGGCGTCGAGGTGAATTCAGCCGGCAGATTGGGGAGCTTGGAACCGCCTGCGCCAGTACCGGTCGGATCGCCTGTCTGCGCCATGAATCCGGCGATCACGCGATGAAAGGCAAGACCGTTGTAGAAGCCCTTTTTCGTCAACGTCTCGATCTGCGCCACCGCCTTGGGCGCGAGGTCCGGCCGCAACTGGATCGTGACACGTCCGTTTTTCGTAAAGAGATAAACGGTATTTGTCAGATTGGACGCGGGCGCAGCCGCAAGCGGCGTGGCGAAAGCCGCCATCATAAGTCCAACAAAAAAGCCGCGGCGATGCATCCTCATGAATCCAACCCTTCTCTATGTCTGAGTACTGATTTTCTGTTTCAGTGCGTCTGCGACGGGCTTCGGCACGAAGCTTGAAACGTCGCCACCCAGCCCCGCGATCTGGCGCACCAATGTCGCGGTAATATGGCGCACGGTTGGCGCTGCGGGCAAAAGCAGAGTCTGGATCTCTGGCGCCATGGCGGCGTTCATGCCTGCCATCTGCATTTCATAATCGAGGTCCGCGCCGTCGCGAACTCCCCGCAGAAGCAGCGTTGCGCCGGCCTCGCGCGCCGCTTCGACCGCGAGGCCTGAAAAGGTGATGACAGAGAAGCTGGCTTGCGCCCGCATGCGCCCTTCGCAGCATTGGCGTATGAGCGCCGCGCGCTCGGCGGGGGAAAACAGGGGCGTCTTGCCGGGATGCACGCCGATGCCGATCACCAGTTCATCGCAAAGGCGCGCGGCGCTTTCGATGATGTCGAGGTGGCCGTTGGTCAGCGGGTCGAAACTGCCGGTGTAGAGCGCTTTTCGAAGCATAAGCCTTATCTAGCCGAGCCGTGAGACGGGCGCAAATGCCGGCCGCATTCCCAATCGCGTGATCTTCGGCCGATTCGCCATTTTGGACAGTTTGAGGCAAGGCGGCGGTGCGCAGGCTCGACGATCATGCTTTGGGAGAAGTCAAATGCATGTACACAGTCATTTCAGGCATTTCGCGCTACAGCCTAAAACCCCTGCGCAAACGCGCGAGACTCGGAAGAAGGCCGCCGGACTCGAGAATAGCGAGAGAGTGGAAAGCCGGTTTTCGGAGGAGGATGAGGAAAGTTCCGGGCAGCGCAAAGGCCAGCAAGGCCGTCCGTTCGTCTCTGAAGAGTCCCAGACGACGACGCCTTCGGTCCATGTTGTGTCGGCGCCGAGAATCTCCTCACCCAGTTCGCTTTTGGCTATTTCGGTGAATGCAGCGCCCGGCTCCGGCGACCCAGAGATCAAAGCAAAGCCTGCCGCGGCGGAGTTCTCGCTGGAAAGCCTGCTTGCGCTGACGCGCGCCGCCGCGCGGGAATCGTAAGGAAACAGAATCAAGCTCTGTGGCTGGCGAGCTTCGCCGATGCTGGTAATGTGCTCTGTCTTGCATCGTATGGGATCAGGGGAGACACATGATTTCTGCTGAAGGCAGAACTCTCGGCCATCCGGCTGTTGTTCTGGCATGCCTGTCGCTTGCGTCCGGCTGCACCGACGTGCTGACCTTCGCCAAGCTTGGAGAAGTCTTCACCTCGGCGATGACAGGCAATACGGCGCTGCTGGGCATTGCGATCGGCCGCGGCCAGATGCTTGCGGCGTCGCGCTCGCTCACGGCGCTGTTCGGCTTCGTCGCTGGAGCCTCCGTCGCCGCGCTGATCTATAATCTCGCGCGCACCGACGAACGCCTTGGCGCTGGCCTCAGGCGGCTCCTTTTCGTCGAGATCGTCTGCCTTGGCGGATGCACCATTCTCTGGAGCCTGAGTGGAGAAACGATAGCGCCGGCGAGGCTCTACACCATCATTCTGCTTTCGGCGTTCAGCATGGGCATTCAGGGCATTGCCGCGCAAAGGATCAGTTCGTCAGGCATCAGCACGATCGTCTTCACCAGCGCGCTGATCCGGATCGTGACCTCCTTTACCGGAATGCTGATGCACCTTGCAGGCGCTGCGGACGCACGCGTGAGCACGCGCGGGCATCTCGCGACATTCGCCGCTTACGCAGGCGGTGCAGCCTTTACAGGGCTGCTGCTGTCGCATGACATCGGCCTGCTCAAATGGATTCCGTTCGCGGCGGTGCTTTGGGCCTTCGGGCTGTCACTGCTGCCGGTGTCGAAAGGCGAAAGCGTAGCCTTGTAGGGACGACCCTAAGCGACTCTCATGGATGCGCGGATCAAGTCCGCGCATGACGAACGCCGATGCCGCTCTCAATCCTCGCTGCCATTTTCGGAGCCGGACTCGCCATTGTCCTCATCCGCCGCCGCTTCTTCCTCGCTGATGCGTTCGACGCTGACGACGCGTTCAGCTTCAGCCGTGTTAAAGACAATGACGCCTTGCGTGCCGCGCCCCGCGACGCGGATGCCTTCGACAGGGCAACGGATCAGTTGGCCGCCATCCGTCACCAGCATGATCTCGTCGCTGTCTTCCACCGGCATCGATGCCACGAGCGGGCCGTTGCGTGTGTTGACGGCCATGGCGACGATGCCTTTGCCGCCACGCCCGGTGACACGGTATTCGTATGAGGAGGTGCGCTTGCCATAGCCATTGGACGAAATCGTCAGGATGATTTCCTCGCTGGCGGACATTTCGGCATAGCGCTCAGGCGGTAGTGTTCCGTCATGGGCATCTTCGGCCGGTTCGATAACTTCCGATGCGGCTGCCGCCTCATCGCCTGAATCCGCCGGGTTTTCGGATGCGATTTCCCCCGCGACGGCACGGCGCATCCTGAGATAGGCCGTCCGCTCCGCACTGTCGGCCTCGCTGTGCCGCAGAATGGCAAGCGAGATCACCTTATCGCCTGCGCTGAGCGAGATGCCGCGCACGCCCATCGAATCGCGGCCCTTGAAAACGCGCACATCAGTGACGGGGAAGCGGATGCACTGTCCATTGGCAGTGGTCAGCAGCACGTCATTGGTTTCGTTGCAGATCTGGACGTCGACGATCTGCTCGCCCTCGTCGAGCCGCATGGCGATCTTGCCGGCGCGGTTCACCTGCGCGAAATCGGAGAGCTTGTTGCGGCGGACGCCGCCGCCTGTGGTCGCAAACATGACATCGAGCCGCTCCCAGGAAGTTTCGTCTTCCGGCAGAGGCATGATCGTGGTGATGCGCTCGCCCTGATCGAGCGGCAGAATGTTGACGAGCGCCTTGCCGCGCGCCTGCGGCGCCGACAGCGGCAAGCGCCACACTTTTTCCTTGTAGACGTGACCGAGCGACGAAAAGAACAGGACTGGCGTATGCGTCGAGGCGACGAAGAGGCGTGCGACGAAATCCTCGTCGCGCGTCTGCATGCCCGAGCGGCCCTTACCGCCGCGCCGTTGCGCGCGATAGGTCGAGAGCGGCACGCGCTTCACATAGCCCGTGTGCGAGACGGTGACGACCATCTCTTCGCGCTGGATGAGATCTTCATCCTCCACATCAGCGTCGGAGTCGAGGATCATACTGCGCCGCGGCGTCGCGTGCGCCTCCTTGATCGCCAGAAGCTCATCCTTGATGATATTGAAAAGCTTCGTGCGTGAGGCGAGAATCTCAAGGTATTCGGCGATTTCGGTTGCGTATTTCTGGAGGGTTTCGGCGATTTCTTCACGCGCCAGCGCTGTCAGGCGTTGCAGGCGCAATTCGAGAATGCCGCGCGCCTGTGCTTCGGACAGGCGGCAGGTTTCTGTCGCTGACAGCACATGGCGGGGATCGGCAATGAGGGCGACGAGCGGCGCCATGTCGTGCGCCGGCCAGTCCCGGCTCATCAGGGCTTCGCGCGCCGTTGCGGCATCCGCGGACGTGCGGATCAGGCGGATGACTTCGTCGATATTCGCGACGGCGATCGCAAGGCCCACTTGCAGATGCGCAGCGTCGCGGGCTTTGCCGAGCAGGAACTTGATGCGCCGCGTGACGACCTGCTCGCGGAAATCGACGAAAGCCGTCAGGAAATCGCGCAGCGTCAGCATTTCCGGGCGACCGCCGTTCAGTGCGATCATGTTTGCCGAAAAGCTCGATTGCAGCGCGGTGAAACGCCAGAGCTGGTTCAGGACGACATCAGCGACGGCATCGCGTTTCAGCTCGATGACGATACGCATGCCGTCGCGGTCTGACTCGTCGCGCAGATCGGAGATGCCTTCGATGCGCTTTTCGCGCACGAGTTCCGCGATCTTCTCGATCAGAGTCGCCTTGTTCACCTGATAGGGAATTTCGCTGACGAGAATTGCCTCGCGTTCCTTGCGGATTTCCTCGATCGAGACTTTGGCGCGCACAAGAATGGAACCGCGCCCGGTCGTATAGGCGGCGCGAATGCCGGCGCGCCCGAGTATGTGGCCACCGGTTGGAAAATCAGGGCCGGGGATGATCGCCATGAGGTCTTCGGTCGTCATCTCGGGCCGGTCGATCAGGGCGACAACGGCATCGATGACTTCGCCGAGATTGTGCGGCGGAATATTCGTGGCCATGCCGACGGCGATGCCGCCCGCGCCGTTGACCAGCAGATTGGGGAATTTCGCTGGCAGAACCGTCGGCTCGCTTTCGCGCCCGTCATAGTTCGGCTGGAAATCGACCGTGTCGCTGTCGAGATCGTCGAGCAGCGGGATCGCGGCCGCAGCGAGCCGCACTTCCGTATAACGCTCGGCCGCAGGCGGGTCGCCATCGACGGATCCGAAGTTGCCCTGTCCGTCGATCAGCGGCAGCCGCATGGAGAAAGGCTGCGCCAGGCGCACAAGCGCATCATAGATCGCGAGATTACCGTGCGGATGGTACTTGCCCATCGTGTCGCCGGTGACGCGCGCGGATTTATTATAGGGCCGGTCAGGCAGGTAGCGGTTCTCGTACATCGAAAACAGCATCCGCCGATGCACCGGTTTCAAACCGTCGCGCACGTCGGGCAAAGCGCGGCTGACGATCACGCTCATCGCGTAAGCGAGATAGCTGCTGCGCATTTCATCGGAAAGCGAAATAGGCCGGATGTCGGAGCCCTGCGGGCCTCCGGCTCCGGTGTCATCAGTGTCGGCCAAAGCGGATCAATCCAGACTTGCGAATTATCACCTGTAATATAGGCGATGTTGCCTCGAAACGCCAGTTTCAGCGGTCCGAACAGGAAGAAAAAACGCTCATAATTTCAGCTTGTTATTAGCACGTTTGAAGCTATGCACAAGGGTTTGGAAATAGCGGCAAAAACGCCGGGCTTTTTGAGCTTTGCGGCGGCCAAAACGGAATGCTGTTTTGTTATTGTCTCACTTCGCCGGCCGGTAGGCGGCAGCCGTTGCAGACCATTGATAAAGCCGCCGCCAATGTCCTGTGCGGTTCCTGAGTTCGAGATCGAAATGGCCGTTCGTGCTGTGTTTCGAGACGATCAGAACATGCGCGGCTTGCGTGATGTCGTGATCTCGCGTGCCGTCCTTGTGCCAGTCGCCCGCAATGTCCTTGTAAGACGACATCGGCACGGCGAGCACCATTTTCAGCGCACCATCGACGGCGGCAAAGAGATAGAGCGCGCTATAGGACCCCATGCCACCGGAATAGCCGTCGAACCATTCGCCGCGCAGGCCGAAGGCGCGTTGAGACGCGCTGATCCTGTACGGCGCCAGATCGAAACCGTCATATTGCTGCGGATGGATTTTACTCCCGGTCTGGTCGAGTGCATCGGGCGCGGATGACAATCCCGTGCTGCTCCAGTCGACCGATCCATCGACGCTGACGGGTTTCGCGGCGAGTTTCGGCGCCTCACCCGGTTTCGCCTCGATCAGGCCAAGACGCACCTTGAGAGGCGCTTTGGCATCGCTGCCGGGAAATTGATTGCAGTGCATGTCCCCGGCGCTTGTCGGAATGTCTCCGCCGGTACAGACGATCGCGACATAAAGATTGGCTTCGCCGGGCAGGGGCTTCGCACCGACGGTATTCAGAGGCGGTGCTGGCGTCTTGCCATCCGCCGGCAGGAGCAGCGAGGTGATTTCCTGCGCGGTGAGGCCGGTGGGCAGATGAATGCCAAGTTTGTCAGGCGCCGGCTTGCCTTCCATCTGCTCCTTGAAAACCTGTTTGCTCTCGGGTGTCTTCAAGAGAGATGGCACTTGCCCGAGCGAATGTGCGGTTTCGGCAGCCGCATTGAGTGGCGCCGCCAGCATCAGGCAGAGCAAAAGCGCGAGCACGCATCCCGCAACCCGGCTCTGTCTGGTATGCCGTTGTTCCCGCATCTGCCTCTCGCTGCTCTCCGAAGTCGTAAAAGAGCAAGCAGGTCTCAGAACGGAATATCGTCGTCGATGATGTCAGCGGCGCGGCCGGAGCCCGCCGCTGCCGGCCGCTTGTCCGCTCCGCGGTCCATCGGCGATGAGCGGCCGAAGCTGCTGCTGCCGGACGATTCCATATCGCGATCGTCGCTCTCGCGTCCGCCGCCGCCACGGCTGTCGAGCAGCGTGAGTTCGCCGCGGAACCGCTGCAACACAACCTCTGTCGTTTTGCGCTGATTGCCGTCGCGGTCGGTGAATTCACGTGTCTGCAACTGGCCTTCGAGATAGACCTTCGAGCCCTTCTTGCAATACTGCTCCGCGACCCTGCCGAGATTTTCGTTGAAGATCACGACATTATGCCATTCGGTGCGGTCCTTGCGCTCGCCGGTCGCCTTGTCGCGCCAGGATTCCGTCGTCGCGACGCTGAAACTCACGACGGAATCACCGGAATTCATCCGCCGGACATCCGGGTCGCGGCCCAGATTGCCGATGAGGATGACTTTATTGACGCTGCCCGCCATGACACTCTCCTCTGGAGCTGTTTGGCTCTGACGGAACCAGAACCAAGCGGCTCTACATTTATGTTTTGACGCGTTTCCTTTACGCGAACCGAAAGCCACTTCGCTTGAAAACGCTCTAACGCTTCTTGCCGGCGACCTTAGGGCGGTCGCCCTTCGCCGGGGACTCCAAATGGTATCCGGACCGGGGTTTTCCACGGAAAGCGATGTTCTGTTTTTGTTCTAAACTGCCGCCGGCCTTTTGGCAAGCGGTGCTGCCAGACGGCGTTTCATTGTCAGGGCTCGAAGACCGGGCGCAGCGGCCAGTGATCGACAAGATAATCCGCGCCACGGCCAAAAACGCTGCGCTGCGGCGGCTGGCGCGCCGGGTTCAGCCGTGCGCTGACGCGCCTGACGCTGTGGCTGATGCCGCAAGGGCGGTTGCAGGACGCCATTTCCTGCCTGATGGACCCAGCCCCTTCCCAAAAGCGCTTGAGGTCGCCTTTGCGCTCCAGCTTCAGTTTTCCGAAAGCGTCGGAGAAGCAAAGCCGGGCGTGGCCGTAGCTGTCGACCATGATGTTGCGCTCGTAGGTATCGCAGATATGGACGCTGGTGCGCATCGTGGACCCCCAGCCGAGTTCGAGGTCTCTGGCATCGGCGAGACTTTGCCAATACATGCGCACCTGTTCGATCCAGATCGGATTCAGCCCGAGATTGAAGCGCGTGTCGCAGCGACGGATGATGTCACAAAGCACGTCCGGATCGATCTTCGAATGATCGCGGAAGAACGCATCGGTCGGATCGTGCTGCGCGAACGAAGGCTGCAATGAATTGAGTTTCAGCCGGTCCGCGCCGATATCGTTCAGGACGAAGTCGTAGAAGAATTCGAGATCGCGATACGATTCATCGAAGACGAGACCCATCACATAGATGCGGCTCGCCGAGCCGGGTTGCCGCGCGCGCGCTTCCAGAAGCAGCCGCAGCGCCTTGACGGCCTTGTCGAAAGCGCCGTTGACGCCGCGTGTGCGGTCATGCACCTCGCGGCGCGGGCTGTTGAGCGAGATCGATATTTCATGCGGCCCTTCGGCGATCATCCGGTCCGCCATCTCCGGCGTCTGGATGCGCGTGCCGTTGACGACTGAAAGAGCGGTGAGTCCCAGCCGGCGGCATTCGCGCATCAGGCCGAAATAGGTTTCGAGATCGAGCATGCTCTCGCCGCCGCAGGTCACCATTGCGCCGCGCGGATTGAGTTCATGGAATTCGCCGAGAACCTCCAGCTTGCGGGGCAGCGAGAGGTAATTGGCCGCGTCGGTGTCCTTCTCGTGCCAATAGGAACAATGCTCGCACTTGAGATTGCAGCGGCGGTTGGTTTCGATGAAGATATAGCGGGGCGGCGAACGCATTAATAAAGTCCCTCATACGGCGAGTGGGAGCCTAGCGGTTTTCGAAAACGGAAACCAGCGGAGCGGCGCTTTCTATGGCCTTCGGATTTCTAATTCGCGTTGACAAACCAAGGGGCGTTGCGTTCCTTATCTGTTCTAATACGAACCGAGTCGTCAAGCCTTCAAAAATATAGCCGCCAAGCGAAGGCTATATCTAAAGCAAGTCGCAATTTTCTGCGGGAGCGCTTATCTAGGCGGACGCGGCCGGTAGCGGCGCGGCGCTGCAAGCAGGCTCGTTTGATTTCGGGCGAGGGGCCATGCTGGCGTTCTGAGGCTGGGCCTTTTCTGCCGCTCTTCAAGTTTTCAGCTTTGGCTCCATAAAATCACAGCATGAAATCACCGCGCAAATCCACACCCACGGCCAGGACGGCGAAAGCCAGGACGTCGAAAGAAGCGAAAGCTCAACTCGATACGCTCTTTTCGGCGGCGTCTGAGACCACGAAACGGGCACCCCACATCGAGGGGCGTGTGATCGCTGTGCGCGGCGCGCGCGAGCACAATCTCAAAAACGTCGATCTCACCATACCGCGCGACAAGCTGGTGGTTTTCACAGGCCTCTCGGGCTCCGGCAAATCCTCGCTCGCCTTCGATACGATCTATGCCGAGGGCCAGCGCCGCTATGTCGAATCGCTTTCGGCCTATGCGCGGCAGTTTCTGGAGATGACGCAGAAGCCGGACGTGGACCAGATCGAAGGGCTTTCGCCCGCGATTTCGATCGAGCAGAAGACGACTTCGAAGAATCCGCGCTCCACCGTCGGCACTGTCACCGAAATCTACGATTACATGCGGCTTCTGTTCGCGCGCGCCGGCATTCCCTATTCGCCGGCGACGGGCCTGCCGATCGAGAGCCAGACAGTCTCGCAGATGGTCGATCGCGTACTGGCTCTGCCGGAGCGCACGCGGCTGTTTCTGCTGGCGCCCGTCGTGCGCGGCCGCAAGGGCGAATATCGCAAAGAGATCGCCGACTATATGAAGCGCGGCTTTCAGCGCCTGAAGATCGACGGACAATTCTACGAGATCGGCGAGACGCCGGCGCTCGACAAAAAGATCAAGCACGACATCGAAGTCGTCGTCGATCGCCTCGTCGTGCGCGCCGATATGGCGGCGCGGCTCGCGGAGAGTTTCGAGACGGCACTGGAACTGGCGGATGGCATCGCCATCATCGAATTCGCCGACGAGAAGGATGCCAAGGGCGCGGCGAAGCAGATCATCTTCTCATCGAAATTTGCCTGTCCCGTTTCGGGTTTCACCATCCCCGAGATCGAGCCGCGGCTCTTCTCCTTCAACAATCCTTTTGGCGCCTGCCCTGTTTGCAGCGGCCTTGGCACTGAGCCGCGCGTCGATGCCGAGCTCATCGTCCCGGATCCGAAGCTCACCCTGCGCAAGGGCGCCATCGCACCCTGGGCGCGCTCCACCTCGCCTTATTATTTGCAGACGCTCGAATCGCTTGCGAAGCATTTCAAATTCCGGCTCGATACGCCCTTCGAGGCGTTGTCTGCCAATGTGCAGGAAATCGTGCTTTATGGTTCCGGCGACGAAGTCGTGCGCTTCTCCTACAACGACGGATTGCGCGCCTATGACGTGAAGAAGCCTTTCGAGGGCGTCATCACCAATCTCGAACGGCGCTATCTCGAAACCGAAAGCGAATGGTCGCGCGAGGAGATCGGCCGCTATATGACCGCGACGCCGTGCTCGGCGTGCAAAGGTTATCGGCTGAAGCCTGAGGCGCTGGCGGTCAAGATCGACGGGCTTCATATCGGCGAAGTCGCGGAAATGTCGGTGCGCGCAGCGGCCGACTGGTTTGCGGCGGTGCCCGCAAAGCTCGACGAAAAACGCAACGAGATCGCCAGGCGCATCCTGAAGGAAATCGGCGACAGACTCGGCTTTCTCATCGATGTCGGTCTTGATTATCTGACGCTGGCGCGTGCCTCCGGCACGCTCTCCGGGGGAGAGAGCCAGCGCATCAGGCTCGCCTCGCAGATCGGCTCGGGGCTTTCGGGCGTGCTTTATGTTCTCGACGAGCCCTCGATCGGCCTGCATCAACGCGACAACGCCAGGCTTTTGCAGACGCTGCAACGGCTGCGCGATCTCGGCAACAGCGTCATTGTCGTCGAGCATGACGAAGATGCGATGCTAGCCGCGGATCATGTTGTCGATGTGGGGCCGGGGGCTGGCATCCACGGCGGCGAGATCATCGCGCAAGGCACGGCGCAGGAGATTATGGCCGATCCGAATTCGTTGACCGGGCAATATCTGTCGGGGGCGATGGAAGTGGCGCTGCCGCGTGCGCGCCGAAAGGTTGATCCCGCGCGCAAGCTCAAACTTGTTGGCGCATCCGGCAATAATCTGAAGAATGTGTCGGTCGAATTCCCACTAGGGCTGTTCACCTGCGTAACCGGCGTTTCAGGCGGCGGCAAATCGACCCTTGTCATCGATACGCTCTACAACGCCGTTGCGCGCCGTCTCAATGGCGCGCTGGAGCACGCCGCGCCCTACAAGCAGATCGATGGTCTCCAGCATCTCGATAAGGTGATCGATATCGATCAATCGCCGATCGGTCGCACGCCGCGCTCGAACCCGGCCACTTATACAGGCGCTTTCACGCCGATCCGCGAATGGTTTGCCGCTTTGCCCGAGGCGAAGGCGCGCGGCTATCTGCCGGGCCGCTTCTCCTTCAATGTGAAGGGCGGGCGTTGCGAGGCCTGCCAGGGCGATGGCGTCATCAAGATCGAAATGCACTTCCTGCCGGATGTCTATGTCACTTGCGATGTCTGCAAGGGCAAGCGCTACGATCGCGAAACGCTGGAGGTGAAATATCGCGGCAAGTCGATTGCCGATGTGCTCGACATGACGGTGGAGGAGGCGGCCTTGCTCTTCAAGGCCGTGCCGTCGATCCGCGAAAAGATGGAGACGCTTTCGCGCGTGGGCCTCGGCTATATCAAGGTCGGGCAGCAGGCCAATACTCTGTCAGGCGGTGAGGCGCAGCGGGTGAAGCTCGCCAAGGAATTGTCCCGCCGCGCGACGGGCCGCACGCTCTACATTCTCGATGAGCCGACGACGGGCCTGCATTTTCACGACGTCGCCAAGCTGCTCGAAGTGCTTCATCAACTGGTCGAGACGGGAAATAGCGTCATCGTCATCGAGCATAATCTCGATGTCATCAAGACGGCGGACTGGATCATCGATCTCGGACCGGAAGGCGGCAGCGGCGGCGGAGAGATCGTCGCCGAAGGACCACCCGAGGCTATCGTCAAGACGCAGGCGAGCCATACGGGGCGTTATCTGAAGGAAGTGCTCGCCCGGCGCTCTTCCAAGCGCAAGGAAGCAGCGGAGTAGGGGCGGTCCTTGTGACGGACGCCGGCAGCTCCTCTCCCCGCGGGCGGGGAGAGGTAAGGTGAGGGGCCAGGGGGATTTGCCCCGTTTGTCGCGTGAACCCTCATCCGACCGGCCATAGCCCGTTGCTTGCGACGGGCGTCGCTTCGCAACGCCCTATGGCCGGCCACCTTCTCCCGCAGGCGGGGGAAGGATTACTCTCCGCGCGTGACGAGCGCGTGAGATGTTTTTGCTGCGCTGCACCTATGCAAAAGAGTCGCATATTGTTCTAATATGCCGCAGTTCAATAGATAAAACCGATAGTGCAATAGCGAAATACTGTTTAGGTTCAGTTCAGGCTCGCCGTGATTTTGCCGAAATAACAATCGAAATAAGGCGAGCTATGCTAATATTGCATATTAGGCCTTCGCTTTCAGGGCTACCTTGTGCGGCGCAAAATCGATTATCAATAGATAAAGCTGATTGATCGCGGCTGTCGGGGCACACGTCCTCGCTTGGAAGGCCCGGGATTTCAGAACCTGTTTGCTGCCGCGAGTGGTTTCCTCCCCCCGCTCGCTGGCGAAAAACGCCCGCCGATTCCTCCCCTCGGCGGGCGTTTTCCTTAATCGCTTTCAGTCCGGTTCTTCGTAAATGATCATCCCGCTTCTCGGATCGACACGGAACTCCATCTTCCGGCCGTCCTTGATTCCCTCGCCTTCCCAATGTCCGTCGTCCGCTTCAATTTGGATGATTCGGGTATAGCCGGCATCCCTGAGTTGCTGCGTCACCGCCTCGACAGGCATCCAGTCAGGGCCGGGCGTATCCGCCATAGCTGCTGTCGCGCCGCCAACAAGCGCGAACGCAATGGCGAGAGTGCTGATCATTCGCATAATGAGTCCTTCCCCTTCTGCAAGGCGACTCCAGCCCAAACGCTGTGCGAATGATCAGGTTCCAGCAGCGATAAGGCAGCGCCGACGGCGCCATTTTTAGCTTTGACGCGTTTTCTTCACGCGAACTGGAAGCCACTTCGCTTGAAAACGCTCTAATTCACCGCGCCCGATTTCAGGAGCTTGTAGGTGATCGCATCGATCAAAGCCTGAAACGAGGCGTCGATCAGATTGGCGGAGACGCCGACGGTCGACCAGTGATCGCCTGAGGCTTCGCGGAATTCGATCAGCACGCGCGTTACGGCATCCGTGCCGCCCTGGAAAACGCGAACGCGATAATCGACAAGTTCGAGATCGGCGATGTAGGGCTGATATTTGCCGAGGTCCTTCCGCAAGGCGAGATCGAGCGCGTTCACCGGGCCGATGCCTTCAGCGGCCGAAATCAGCGTCGTCGAATCGATCCGCAACTTGACGATTGCCTCCGACATGCTGACGAGTTCGCCCTTCGCATTGTGGCGGCGCTGCACATCGACGCGAAATCCCTCGACATCGAAATACTCCGGTACTGAGCCGAGGCTGCGGCGCGCGAGCAATTCGAAAGAGGCCTCGGCTCCTTCATAGGCATAGCCCTGCGCCTCCTTGTCCTTGATCTCGTCAAGCAGAAGGTTGAGACGCGGGTCGTCTTTCTTGAGTTCGACGCCCAGCCGTTCGAGCTCCGCCAGTATGTTCGATTTACCGGCCTGGTCAGACACGAGAAGCCGGCGCTTATTGCCGACGCTTTCCGGCGCGACGTGTTCGTAGGTTGCGGGATCCTTCATCAGCGCTGAGGCATGGATCCCCGCTTTAGTCGCAAAGGCCGACGCGCCGACATAGGGCTGATGCCGGTTCGGCGCGCGATTCAGAAGCTCGTCGAGCGTGCGGCTGACCTTGGTAAGATTTGCAAGCTGCGCGGGCGTGACCGAAATCTCGTAATGCTTCGCGTAGTCGGGCTTCAGCAGAAGCGTCGGGATGAGCGAAACCAGATTGGCGTTGCCGCAACGCTCTCCAAGGCCATTCAATGTGCCCTGCACATGCCGTACACCGGCGCGGATCGCCGCAAGCGAGTTGGCGACGGCGTTCTCCGTATCATTGTGCATATGAACGCCGAGATGATCGCCGGGAATATGTTGCGTGACGTCCTTGACGATTGCCTCGATCTCATGCGGCAGGGTTCCGCCATTCGTATCGCAGAGCACGACCCAA
>SCSF01000128.1 GCA_004298435.1 Beijerinckiaceae bacterium | reverse complement strand
TGGAGCCGGTCTATTGCCTCGGCCTTTGCGCCAATGGCCCCTCCGCCCTGCTCGATGATCATCCGATCGCGGGGCTCGACAAAGACAAGCTCGCGGAAGCGATCGAAGAGGTGTCTGCATCATGACACGCGTGTTCGTTCCCAAAGATGTCGTGGCGCTCGCTCTCGGCGCCGACAAAGTGGCCAAAAAAATCGCGGAGACGGCTTCCGCCGGCGGCAAGTCCGTATCGATCGTCCGCAACGGTTCGCGCGGCATGTTTTTCCTCGAACCGCTGATCGAGGTTGAAACTCCGGCCGGCCGAATCGCTTACGGGCCGGTCAGCGCGTCGGACGTTGCCTCTCTATTCAATGCGGACTTCCTGAACGGCGGCGCACATCCCCTGCGCATCGGCAAGCCGGAGGATCATCCGTTTTTGGCAAAGCAGACGCGGCTCACTTTCGCCCGCTGCGGCATCACCGATCCCGTTTCCGTCGAAGACTACGAAGCGCATGGCGGCTGGCGCGGGTTGAAGCGCGCGATCGAGATCGGTTCGGTCGCGATCATCGACCAGGTGACGAAATCCGGGTTGCGCGGACGTGGCGGCGCAGGCTTCCCCACTGGCATCAAGTGGAAGACGGTGGCGGACACCGCCTCGGACCGCAAATACGTCGTCTGCAACGCTGACGAGGGCGACAGCGGGACGTTTGCGGACCGCATGGTCCTCGAAGGCGATTCGCTCATGCTGATCGAAGGCATGACGATCTGCGCCGTCGCGGTTGGGGCGAGCAAGGGCTACGTCTATTGCCGGTCGGAATATCCGCATGGCGCGAGGACCTTCAACGAGGCGCTGAACCGCGCCCGCGCCGCGGGATGGCTGGGCAGTAATATCAAAGGCTCCGGCCACAGCTTTGACATTGAACTGCGGATGGGCGCAGGCGCCTATGTCTGCGGCGAGGAAACGTCCCTTCTCGACAGCCTTGAAGGCAAGCGCGGCGTCGTTCGCGCCAAGCCTCCGCTGCCGGCTCATAAAGGGCTGTTCCAGCAACCAACCGCGATGAATAACGTTCTCTCTTTCGCGGCGACACCCTATATTCTGTCTGAAGGCGCGGCTGCCTACGCAGATTATGGTATGGGCCGTTCGCGCGGGACGATGCCGATTCAGATCGGCGGCAATGTCCGCTTCGGCGGGCTTTACGAGACTGCCTTTGGCTTGAGCCTTGGGGAGATCGTCGAGCAGATCGGAGGCGGAACGGCTTCCGGCAGGCCTGTTCGCGCAGTGCAATGCGGCGGACCGCTGGGCGCCTATTTTCCGCCGAGCCTGTTCGACACGCCCTTCGATTACGAGGCCTTCACGGCCCGTGACGGATTGATCGGGCATGGCGGCATCGTCGTTTTTGACGATACGGTGGACATGGCTGAAATGGCCCGTTTTGCGATGGAGTTCTGCGAGGTCGAGAGTTGCGGCAAGTGTACTCCCTGCCGGGTCGGATCGGTTCGTGGCAAGGAATTGATGCAGCGCATCATGCAGGGCGCCAACGTCGAAGCGAACATCGTCGTGTTGGAAGACCTCTGCCAGACGATGAAGTTTGGTTCACTTTGCGCGCTTGGCGGCTTCGTGCTTTACCCGGTCCTCAGCGCACTTCGCCATTTCCCCGAAGACTTCAGGCCGCGTGCAGCGGCGGCTGCGGCCGAATAGGAGAAGGCTCATGGCCCTCATAAACGAGATCGACTACGGCACCCCTGCCGCAAAGTCTGAAAAACTCGTCGAGCTTACGATCGATGGCATGAAGGTCAGCGTGCCCGAAGGCACATCGATCATGCGGGCGGCGATGGAGGTCGGCAATCACATTCCGAAGCTTTGCGCGACGGACTCGCTCGACGCTTTCGGCTCCTGCCGCCTGTGCCTCGTCGAGATCGAAGGACGCAACGGTACGCCTGCCTCCTGCACGACTCCGGTTGCGCCGGGAATGGTCGTCAAGACGCAGACCGAGAGGCTCAAGACGCTCCGCAAGGGCGTGATGGAGCTTTATCTCTCCGATTATCCGCGCGACACCATGATCTCGCCGACCAGCGGCAACTGCGAAATGCAGACCGAGGCCGGCATCGTCGGCGTCCGCGAAGTCCGCTATGGCTATGACGGCGCAAACCATCTGCATGACGCGGTGGATGCCTCAAACCCCTACTTCGCCTATGATCCGGCGAAGTGCATCGTGTGTAATCGCTGCGTCCGCGCCTGCGACGAAGTCCAGGGCACGATCGCGCTGACGATTGAAGGCCGCGGCTTCGCAAGCCGCATGGTGGCGAGCCAGGCGGAGTCCTTCCTTGAATCCGAATGCGTCTCCTGCGGCGCCTGCGTCCAGGCCTGCCCGACGGGGAGTCTGCTTGAGAAGTCGGTGATCGAAGTCGGCCAGCCCGAACATTCAATCGTGACCACCTGCGCCTATTGCGGTGTCGGCTGCGCCTTCAAAGCTGAAATGCGCGGCGACGAACTTATCCGCATGGCGCCCTACAAGGACGGCAAGGCCAACCACGGCCATTCCTGCGTCAAGGGCCGCTTCGCCTACGGCTATGCAAACCATAAGGACCGCATTCTGACGCCGATGATCCGCGCCAAGATCAGCGAGCCCTGGCGCGAAGTTTCCTGGGAAGAGGCGATCAATTACGCCGCTTCCGAGTTCAAGCGCATTCAGGCCAAGCATGGCAACCGTTCCGTCGGCGGCATCACCTCGTCGCGTTGCACGAACGAAGAGACCTATGTCGTTCAGGAAATGGTCCGCGCGGCCTTCGGCAACAACAACGTCGATACATGCGCGCGTGTCTGCCATTCGCCGACCGGCTATGGCCTGAGCACTACGCTTGGCACTTCGGCCGGTACGCAAGACTTCGACTCCGTCGACGATTGCGATGTCATCCTCGTCATCGGCGCCAATCCGACGGACGCTCACCCGGTCTTCGGCTCGCACATGAAGAAGCGGCTGCGGCAGGGGGGCGCCAAGCTGATCGTCATTGATCCGCGCCGGATCGATCTGGTGCATTCGCCTCATATCGAGGCGGATTATCATCTGCCCACGAAGCCGGGCACCAATGTCGCCATGCTCAATGCTCTGGCGCATGTCGTCGTGACCGAAGGACTGACGGATGAAGCCTTCGTCCGCGAACGCTGCGACTGGGACGAATTCTCCGACTGGGCGGCTTTTATCGCCGAGCCGCGCAACAGCCCGGAAGCGGTCGAGGAGTATTGCGGCGTTCCGGCCGAGTCGATCCGCGGCGCGGCGCGGCTTTACGCGACGGGCGGCAATGCCGCCATCTATTACGGACTGGGCGTCACTGAGCACAGCCAGGGCACGACCGCCGTCATAGCGATCGCCAATCTCGCGATGGCGACCGGAAATGTCGGCCGCCGCGGCGTTGGCATCAATCCGCTGCGTGGGCAGAACAATGTCCAGGGTTCCTGCGACATGGGTTCATTCCCGCACGAGTTCTCGGGCTATCGGCACGTTGCCAATGACGACGTCCGGTCGATCTTCGAGAAAATGTGGGGCGTGAAGCTCGAGAAGGAGCCGGGGCTGCGCATCCCGAACATGATCGATGCGGCAATCGATGGGACCTTCAAGGGCCTCTATATCCAGGGCGAAGACATTCTTCAGTCGGACCCGAATACGCAGCATATGGCGGCTGGTCTCGCAGCGATGGAGTGCGTCGTCGTTCAGGAGCTCTTCCTGAATGAGACGGCGAATTACGCCCATGTCTTCCTGCCGGGCTCGACCTTCCTCGAGAAGAATGGAACCTTCACCAATGCCGAGCGGCGCATTCAGCTCGTCCGCAGGGTGATGGCGCCGAAGAACGGCTACGAGGATTGGGAAATCACCATGCTGTTGTCGGCGGCGTTGGGCTACCCGATGCACTACAAGCATCCGAGCGAGATCATGGATGAAATCGCTGCGACCACCCCGACCTTCGCCGGCGTTTCCTATGCTCATCTTGAGGAAGAAGGATCGATCCAGTGGCCCTGCAACGAGAAGGCGCCTGACGGCACGCCGACGATGCACATCGGCACCTTCGTCCGTGGCAAGGGCAAGTTTGTCCTGACGGCATATGTGCCGTCGGATGAGCGGGCGGGTCCGCGCTTCCCGCTGCTTCTCACCACGGGCCGCATCCTGAGCCAGTACAATGTCGGCGCCCAGACGCGGCGCACCGACAACGTCGTCTGGCACGAAGAAGACCTGCTGGAGATACACCCGCACGACGCCGAACAACGAGGCGTCCGCGATGGCGACTGGGTGAAGCTGCAAAGCCGCACCGGCGCCACCACATTGCGTGCGCGCGTTACCGACCGCGTGGCGCCCGGCGTGGTCTATACGACCTTCCATCACCCCGAGACGCAAGCGAATGTCGTGACGACCGAATACACCGACTGGGCGACTGACTGCCCCGAATACAAGGTGACGGCGGTGCAGATTTCCGCCTCCAACGGACCTAGCGAATGGCAGGAACGCTATCGCGCTCTGTCCGAGCAGAACAGCCGTATCGCAACGGTCGAAGCAGCGGAATGAGCCAGATGGACCAGGAAGAGGAAACGTCAATGGCGCTTCCCCCCCCGACAGTTGAGGCGTCATGCATCGCCCAACGCGGCATGCTGACGGCCCGGACACAGCGTATCGTGCCCGAAGAAACGGCTGTCGCCTTCACCTATAACGGCTCCACGCACGCAGTGATGATGGCGACGCCCTCCAATCTGGAGGACTTCGCCGTCGGCTTCTCGTTCTCGGAAGGCGTGATCCAGGAAGCATCCGATATCGAGAGCCTTGAAGTGATCATCACGCCACTCGGCGTCGAGGCGCAGATCTGGCTCAGGAAAGAACGCGCCGAGACCTATCTCGGTCGCAAGCGCACCATGGCCGGGCCAACCGGCTGCGGCCTCTGCGGTGTCGAAAGTCTCGATGCGGCCATGCGCCCGCTGCCCAGGGTCTCGCAACCCGCCTGGCAGCTTACGCCGCAAGCCATCGTCGCGGCCATGGCCTCGCTCGACCCAGCCCAGGTCCTGAACGAAGCGACGCATGCGGTTCATGCGGCAGGATTCTGGACCGAGACGGAAGGCCTTGTGGCGCTGCGCGAGGATGTCGGCCGCCACAATGCGCTCGACAAACTGGCCGGCTCCCTCATCTGCAGCAAACGCAATGCAGCGGATGGCATCCTCCTGATGACGAGCCGCATCTCGATAGAACTCATCCAGAAAGCGGCGCTGCTTGACGCGCCCATTCTCGCGGCGGTTTCCGCACCTACGGCTGCCGCTATAAGACTCGCCGAAGAGGC
>SCSF01000127.1 GCA_004298435.1 Beijerinckiaceae bacterium | reverse complement strand
GCGGCCTTCAGCATCCGCATGTTGGTTTCGTCTTGCGGCAGGCCGAATTTCTGGATCTTCGCCTCCAGATCGACGATTTCCTGCAACCGTGCGATGAACCAGGGATCGATTCGGCAGGCGGTGTGAATGTCCTCAGGCGAGAGGCCTTGCCGGAGTGCCTGGGCGACGACGAGCAACCGGTCGGGCGTTGGACGGCCAAGCGCGGCGCGCAACACATTCCTGTCGTCGCCCTTGCCGAAGCCTTCGATTTCGATTTCGTCGAGGCCGGTGAGACCGGTTTCGAGAGAACGCAGCGCCTTTTGCAGACTTTCGGCGAAGGTCCGGCCGATCGCCATCGCTTCCCCGACCGACTTCATCGAGGTCGTGAGGGTGGGCTCTGCACCGGGGAATTTCTCAAAGGCGAAACGTGGAATTTTGGTGACGACATAATCGATCGCCGGCTCGAAAGAGGCAGGTGTTGCTCCCCCGGTGATGTCATTGGCGATTTCGTCGAGCGTATAGCCGATGGCGAGCTTGGCGGCGACCTTGGCGATGGGAAATCCCGTCGCCTTCGAGGCGAGCGCCGAGGAGCGCGACACGCGCGGATTCATTTCGATGACGACCATTCGGCCGTCCTCGGGATTGACGGCGAACTGCACGTTCGAGCCGCCTGTCTCGACGCCAATCTCGCGCAGGACCGCGAGGGAGGCGTCGCGCATCACCTGATACTCTTTGTCGGTCAGGGTAAGCGCCGGCGCGACGGTGATGGAATCGCCTGTGTGAACGCCCATCGGATCGACGTTCTCGATCGCGCAGACGATGATGCAATTGTCCGCCTTGTCGCGGACGACTTCCATCTCATACTCCTTCCAGCCGAGCACGCTTTCCTCGACCAGAACTTCATTCGTCGGCGAGGCATCGATGCCGCGCTCGATAATGTCGATGAATTCCTCTTTGTTATAGGCAATGCCGCCACCAGTACCGCCGAGCGTGAAGGATGGGCGGATGATGGCCGGCAGGCCGATGTCGTCGAGGACGGCAATCGCCTGTGCGAGCGTCTTGATCTGATGCGAACGCGGCGTCGCCAGTCCGATCTTCGTCATCGCCTCGCGGAACAGTCCACGGTCTTCCGCCTTGTCGATAGCTTCGGCGGTCGCGCCGATCATCTCGACATCATATTCTTCCAGCACGCCCATGCGCTTCAGCGACAGCGCGCAATTCAGCGCCGTCTGTCCGCCCATCGTCGGCAACAGAGCGAAACCGCCGGGAATCGCATTGCGCTCCTGAGCAATGATCTTGGCCACGACTTCCGGCGTGATCGGTTCGACATAGGTCCGATCCGCCATATCGGGATCGGTCATAATCGTCGCCGGATTCGAATTGACGAGAACGATCCGATATCCCTCTTCCCGCAGCGCCTTGCAGGCCTGGGTGCCGGAATAATCGAATTCAGAGGCCTGGCCGATGATGATCGGACCCGCCCCTATAATCATAATGGTCGAAATATCCGTCCGTTTGGGCATTTGGTGCGTGACGCTCCTTCCAGATTAGGCCGTGTGCCTGTGCCTCGTTATGCTCAGGACAGATCGACCGCGTATCGTTTGAGATCTTCCAGCGCGCAGTATTCAAGCGCGCCTTCGTGCGTCGCTCGCAACACCACGCGCGGCGTTTTACCGGCCGCAAGAGCCTCCTGCCAGCGTGGCGCGCAAAGGCACCAGCGGTCCCCGGGCTTGAGCCCCGGAAAGCCGTAATGCGGCATGGGCGTCGAAAGGTCATTGCCGACCGATTTGGAAAAGACCAGAAATTCTTCCGTCGAGACGATGCAGACCGTGTGGCTGCCGGCATCTTCGCGGGCCGTGTCGCAGCAGCCGTTGCGGAAGAAGCCGGTCACAGGCGAATGGGAGCAGGGTTCCAGCGGCAAGCCGAGCACGTTGCGGGAGGGCCGGCGGGGACCACCGCCGCCACCATTGTCTTGCCTGAACATGGAAGTCCTCAAATTCGTGCCGCCGCCGCCGCGGCGCGTTCAGGAAGCTGGACACGGCAGCCCCCTGAAGTTGCCGCGAACAAATCAGAATAGCTGGCGCACCGCAACACGTTTCCGGCTGGATGCCGATGGTTGCGGCGTTCTTATGGGTCAATGGCGATAATGACGCATGCTCTGAGTGCGCGAAGGATCGCGTCCGGAGCATGCAACTGCTGCGCCGCAACAAAAGGGCGCTGAACCAGACAGCACATGCGCGTGCCAGGACGCCGCTCTTTCACCGCACTGCACGCCAAGGGCTTGAGCCGCCGACGTTTTTCGGTCACGCCTGTTGCTCAAACGCCACAGACTTACGCGGGGCTGGCTGCTATAAAAAGCAGGCTGACAACCTGTGGAGCCGGCCGGGGGGCTACGGCTCATTATACAGGTAGAGGGGTAGGCAAAAGCCCGGTTTCATAAGAATGAAACCGGGCTTTTCGTTTGTGCGCGAGCCCTCTCCCTGTGAGAGAGGGTTGATTCATGTTCTACACGAGCGAAGCGCAGAAGCGCTGGATCTTGGTGCAGGCGTCTTCGAGCACTTGCGTCGATGTCGCGTAGGAAATGCGGAAGTTCGGCCCAAGACCGAATGCCGAACCTTGCACGACCGCGACGCCCTCCGCCTCCAGAAGCGCCGAAACGAAGTCCCCGTCGTTTGCGATGGTCTTTCCCTCCGGCGTCTTGCGACCGATGGCTCCGGCGCAGGATGGATAGACATAGAAGGCGCCTTCCGGCGAAGGGCATTTCAGATATTTCGCCTGATTGATCATCGAGACGACGAGGTTGCGCCGTTCCTCGAATACCTTGCGCCGCTCGGGAATGAAATCCTGCGGGCCGTTCAGCGCTTCGACGGAGGCCCATTGCGCGATCGAGCAGGCGCCCGAGGTCTGCTGGCCTTGCAGCATATCCATTGCCTTGATGAGTTTGTCGGGGCCGGCGGCATAGCCGATGCGCCAGCCGGTCATGGCATAGGATTTCGAGACGCCATTCATGGTGAGCGTCCGCTCCATCAGGCGCGGCTCGACCTGCGCCGCCGTGGCGAAAACGAAATCGCCATAGATCAGATGCTCGTAAATGTCGTCGGTCAGAACCCAGACATGCGGATGCGCAAGCAGGACGTCCGTCAGCGCCTTCATTTCCGCATGCGTATAGGCGGCGCCGGAGGGGTTCGACGGCGAATTCAGGAGCAGCCATTTGGTCTTTGGCGTGATTGCGCGTTCGAGATCGGCCGGCTGCAACTTGAACCCGTTCTCCATCCGGGTTTCAACCGCAACAGGCGTTCCGCCGGCGATCGCCACCATATCCGGATAGCTCACCCAGTAAGGCGCCGGGATGATCACCTCATCGCCCGGATTGACCGTCGCGAGAAAGGCATTGAACAGAATGTGTTTGCCACCGGTGCCGACAATCGTCTGCGAGGGCTTGTAGTCGAGGCCGTTCTCGCGCTTGAACTTGGCGACGATGGCCTCGCGCAGCGGCTGGATGCCGGCGACAGGCGTGTATTTCGTCTCGCCGCGCTCTATGGCCGCGATCGCGGCCTTTTTAATATTGTCGGGCGTATCGAAATCGGGCTCCCCGATTGACAGGGAGATGATGTCGCGTCCGGCGCTTTTCAGGTCGCGCGCCTTCTGCGTCACCGCGATGGTCGCGGAGGGCTTAACGCGAAGCAGGGCGTCTGAAATGAAGGCCATGAACGAAGGCTCCGTTGGGCAGGGTAATTGGCGCGCCGGATGGCTGCGGCGCGAAAGCGGCAGACAGGGCGGCGGCCTGATGATGTCCACGCACCGATGATGGTCGCGGCGGCGGGACCTTATGTTCGCAATGTGGCGAGGGCAACCCGGAAAACGCAGTCTGGCATCCCACTTTCGTGAGGTTGGCACGCAAAGACAAAACAGCACTGTCTCATGTTGAGGCTTCCAGCACAGTTTTCCACATTGCTTGGCTTTTTAAATATAGGGCTACCAAATCCTTGACCGTGGACACGCAAATTTTTTTCCTTGCCTCGCAGAGCGATATCAATCTTGACGCAACCCTTTCGCCATCCCGGACGTTATTGAGGCGCCGGCGCACAGATCATGCGCCCGGATAGGCCGGGGCGAAAAGCGTACTATTCATAAGTCAGCATGCGTTTGATTACGTTAGTAAAACCGCGTCTTGTAAAAACCTCCCCGGCCGCCATTGTTGGCACTTGAGGATGCCTTTCGGATCCCTCTTACATGTTCTGTTCTTCCGAATCGAAAGAGCCCGCACGCCTACGCTGGTGTCTATTTTGCAACAGTCAAGATAATGTTGTATAGAGATGAAACTTTATCGATGCTTGTTGCGTTTCGGTGACGACTAACTTGTTTACCTGCCTCCACCATGGATTTGAGAGAGGTCAGCGCCGCGCTCGGGAACGTCTTCGGAATGTGTTGGGTAGCACAGGCGAAGGCGGCTCAATCCCTTAATCGTTGCGTGTCTTGGGGACGGATGCCGCGAAGGAGTTGTGTATGTCGATCGCCGATCATTTCTATCATGCGCCAGACGCCGGGTTCGTCCGCTCGTATGATTCGAAGGCCGCGCGCCGCCAATTCCAGGTGTCCATCGTGCTGATTCTGGTTCTCGCCATGGCGGCATTCGCGCTCGGATTGCTGGTTCGTTTCGATCAACCGACCGCCAGCGACCACATGGCGCCGCAGACCCATGACGTGCATTTCGCGAGGGTGATTTCGGAATCGCATGTCTAGCCGCGGATTTGCGTCTGCCGTGCGCGGACGCTGAAAAGTTTCACGACTCCCACAGCCCCCCGTAAGGGAGTCGTGCATTGGGGCCGCGTTCCGGAAGGACGCGGCCCCTCTTTTTTGCCGGTCGCCTGCTCCTCGCGCCCGCAACGAAATCCCGCGATTTTTTCTTTTGCTTCAATCTTTCGGTAGGACCGGTGCTTTAGCCTCCGCCGTATGGAGACGAGATCAACGCAGCCGTTCGGACGAAGGGGCTCTGCCCCGGCGGCCGCGCGCCCGGCTTTTGCGCCAGTGGCCGCGCGGCAGCCGGCTTCGGCGCGGGCGGTCAACGCGTCGCCTGAACTCATAGCCGCGATTCTGCGGCCCAATGGTGCGGAAGCGCCAGCCGCCGCAGCGAGAGCGGCGGAAGGCGTGCCACGCTCTTACCGCGCCGCCATTCTCGCGGGCTTCATCGTCGCCATTCTCAATGCAGCGGTACACGTCACCCTGGCCACCAAAACGGCTACGGGCCTGGGCCATATCGGCCTGGGGCATCTGGGTCTGGGTCTGTCCCTTGGCTCGGAAAAGGTGCCGCTCGCCGCAGCGCTCATCCTCGGTTCGCTCTGGAGCGCGGCGCAATCGAGCGCCATGTGCCTTCTCGTGGCGCATCGCCTGCTCGTCCGGGCAAGGCGCACCTCCTATGCCGCTTATATGGCCGGGGCGGGCGCAGCGGCTCTTGTGCTTGGCGTCGTGATGTGGCTTTTCGGCAGTCCGCCAGGACCCGGCGGCTTCGCCATGCTGCTGGTTTCCGGCGTAGTCACAGGGTTCTTCTATCGTATGTTCGCGGGCACGAAGCCGCGAAGGTCCTGAGGCTTTTATTGTTTTGACGCGTTTTCTTCACGCGAACCGGTGCCCACTTCGCTCGAAAACGCCCTGGCCTCATTCGGGGGGATATGACGCTGTTCGGCAAAAGACGGCTGAAGCCGCCCAGCACGCTGGTTTTTCTTGTCTCGCTGATTCTCGCCGCGCTTGCAGTCGCGAGTATTTTCTACCCCATTCCGACCATAGGCCATTTTTTCCGGCAGCATGGATTCTGGGTTCTGGCGGTCTCTTATGCGCTGCTCGCGGCGGGCGTGCTCCTGCGCCGCCTCTGACCGTTTTTGCCGGCTCTTTGCGAGGCGGCGAATAAGTCCCATATTGGCCGCATGCCCAAAAAACCCTCCGCCGGGAGTCCGGCGCGCGCGCCCCGGTCCAAAGCATCGAAGCCGGAATTGAAGCCGCTTGGCGAGCATCTCGCCACGCTGCTGAACCCGGCCTTGAATGAGAAGCCCCCGGGCTTCGCGGAAGCTCAGCAGGGATTTGAATCCTTCGTCGGCGCCGGGGGTGATGCCACACGGGCCTTCGCCGGCATGGGCGGAGTCGAAGCCACGATGGCTTCGCTGAAGGATCTGCTGGAACGCGGCGATCCGAACCTGCGCGACAAGCGGCCGTGGACGCCGCATCGTCCGCCGCGACCGGAAAAGTCCGAAGGCGGCATCACATTCAAGCTCGTCTCGGATTATGAGCCGCGCGGGGATCAGCCTGCCGCCATCGCAGAACTGAAGAAAGGGATCGACGCAGGTGAGCGCGATCAAGTGCTGCTCGGCGTCACCGGCTCGGGCAAGACATTCACGATGGCGCAAGTCATCGCGCGGACCAATCGCCCGGCACTGATTCTTGCGCCGAACAAGACGCTTGCGGCGCAGCTCTATGGCGAATTCAAAAGCTTCTTTCCGGACAACGCGGTCGAATATTTCGTCTCCTATTACGACTACTATCAGCCGGAAGCCTATGTGCCACGCACGGATACCTACATAGAGAAAGAAAGCTCGATCAACGAGCAGATTGACCGCATGCGGCACGCGGCGACCCGCTCGCTGCTCGAACGCGACGATGTGATTATCGTCGCATCGGTGTCCTGCATCTACGGCATCGGTTCGGTCGAAACCTACACGGCGATGACCTTCACCTTGAAGCAGGGCGAGCGGATCGACCAGCGCCAGCTCATCGCCGATCTCGTCGCGCTTCAGTACAAGCGCTCGGCGGGAGACTTTTCACGCGGCAGTTTCCGCGTGCGTGGCGACACCATCGATCTTTTCCCGGCGCATTATGAGGATCGCGCCTGGCGGATCAATTTCTTCGGCGATGAAATCGAAACCATCGTGGAATTTGATCCGCTCACCGGCAGCAAGACCGCCGATCTCGAATTTGTCAAAATCTACGCCAATTCGCATTATGTGACGCCGCGGCCGACTCTCATTCAATCGATCAAGGGCATCAAGGAAGAGATGAAGCAGCGGCTTGCGGAGCTTTATGCTTCAGGCCGATTGCTCGAGGCGCAGAGGCTTGAGCAGCGCACGCTGTTCGATCTTGAAATGCTGGAAGCGACGGGCTCCTGCGCCGGCATCGAGAATTATTCGCGCTATCTCACCGGCCGCAAGCCCGGCGAACCGCCGCCGACCCTGTTCGAATATCTGCCTGACAACGCGCTTGTCTTCGTCGATGAATCGCATGTGACCGTTCCGCAGATCGGCGGCATGTATCGCGGCGACTTTCGCCGCAAGGCGACGCTGGCGGAATACGGCTTCCGCCTGCCATCCTGTATGGACAACCGGCCTCTGCGCTTCGAGGAATGGGACGCGATGCGGCCGCAATGCACGCATGTCTCGGCGACTCCCGGCAATTGGGAGATGGAGCGCACAGGCGGCGTCTTCGTCGAGCAGGTGATCAGGCCCACCGGTCTCATCGATCCGCCGGTCGAGATCAGGCCTGCGCGTGCGCAGGTCGACGATCTTCTGGGCGAAGTGCGCGAGGTTGCGCAGCGCGGCTATCGTTCGCTCGTGACCGTGCTCACCAAGCGCATGGCCGAAGATCTGACGGAATATCTGCACGAACATGGCGTGCGCGTGCGCTACATGCATTCGGACATCGATACGCTGGAGCGCATCGAGATCATCCGCGATCTGCGGCTTGGCGCTTTCGATGCGCTGGTCGGCATCAACCTTCTGCGCGAAGGGCTCGATATTCCCGAATGCGCGCTTGTCGCCATTCTCGATGCCGACAAGGAAGGCTTTCTGCGCAGCGAAACTTCGCTGGTGCAGACCATCGGACGCGCCGCGCGCAATGTCGATGGCAAGGTGATCCTCTATGCCGACCAGATGACGGGCTCGATGCAGCGTGCGATGGCGGAGACGAGCCGCCGCCGCGAGAAACAGCAGGCCTACAATATCGAGAATGGTATTACGCCCGCCTCGATCAAACGCGGAATTCAGGACATTCTCGGCTCGGTCTACGAGCAGGATCATGTGACGGTGGATGCCGGCCTTGCCGCGCCTGCGGAACTGATCGGCCATAATTTCAAGGCGACGCTTGCCGACCTTGAGAAGAAGATGCGCGAGGCGGCGGCCAATCTCGAATTCGAAACGGCGGCGCGCCTGCGCGACGAGATCAAGCGTTTGCAGGCGGTCGAATTGACAGTCGCGGGCGATCCGCTGGCGCGTCAGGGCGAGGTCGAGGATCAGGCCGGCGGCTATGGCGGCAGGCCGAAATATGGCTCCGCCGGCAATCTGCCGCCGAACCGGCCGCACAAGCCGACGGACGAGGAAATGGGGCCGCATAATTTCGGCGGAGGCGAAGCACGCCCGCGTTCTTCAGCCGGCAGGGGTGGAACGCGCGCGTGGAAGGGGAAGAAGAGGTGATCAGCCGCACACCAGCGCGTCATGCGCGGACTTGATCCGCGCATCCAGGCACCAGCGAATGGGCCGCTGCCGACTTTTCTTGTCATGATCGTTCATGGATCCGCGGATCAAGTCCGCGGATGACGGCGCGCTCGATATCCGGTGTACAGCAATGCCAAAAGGTGAGGCACGCTCCTTCTCCCGCTCGCGGGAGAAGGTGGCCGGCGGAGCCGGTCGGATGAGGGTACCTGCGAGCGCTTCTTGAACTGCATCGGGGCCAATCGCTCAGCCCCTCTCCTTACCTCTCCCCGCGAGCGGGGAGAGGAGCGGTAAGCGTCGCGCTTACTTGATTTACATTGGGTGGCGCTCTTACTCCGCCGCCTTCTTGAAATCGGCGAAGGTGCAATGGCCCTTTGAAGGCTCGCGGCGGAATTCGACGACGTTCTCGACATAGTCGAAGGGCAGCTTCAGCGTCTTCCAGACATCGACCATGGCATCGACGAGCGCGGCCACATGCGCGTCGGTATGGAGCGGCGTCGGCGTGATGCGCAGCCGCTCGGTGCCGCGCTCGACCGTCGGATAGTTGATCGGCTGGATATAGATGCCATGGCGATCGAGCAGCATGTCGGACGCCGCCTTGCAGCGTTCGGCGTCGCCGACCAGCACCGGAACGATATGCGACGGGTTCGACATCACCGGCAGGCCGGCAGCCGAAAGCGCATGCTTCGTCAGCATGGCCTGGCGCTGATGCTGGGCGCGCCAGTTCGCGCCGTCCTTCAGGAGACGAACGGCCTTGGTCGCAGCGGCCGCGACAGCCGGCGGCAGTGCCGTCGTGAAGATGAAGGAAGGCGCATAGGAGCGCACCGCATCGATGATCGACGCATCGCCGGTGATATAGCCGCCGAGGGTGCCGAAGCCCTTGGCGAGCGTGCCCTCGATGACGTCGATCTCGCCCATCACGCCGTCGCGCTCGGCAATGCCGCCGCCGCGCGGGCCATAGAGGCCGACGGCATGCACCTCGTCCATATAGGTCATAGCATTGTAGCGCCGCGCGAGCGCTGCGATCTTGCCGATCGGCGCGATGTCGCCGTGCATGGAATAGAGGCTCTCGAAGGCGATCAGCTTCGGCCGGTCGCCGGCGAGTTGCAGAAGCTCTTCGAGGTGGGCGAGATCATTGTGGCGGAAGATCTGTCGCTGCGCGCCGGAGCGCTTGATGCCCTCGATCATCGAATTATGGTTGTACTGGTCCGACAGGACCAGGCAGTCCGGCATCAGGCCGCCGATAGTGCCGAGCGCGGCGAGGTTGGAAATCCAGCCGGAGGTGAAGACGAGAGCCCGTTCCTTGCCGTGTAGATCGGCCAGTTCGGCTTCGAGTGCGACGAGCGGATGGCTTGTGCCGGAAATGTTGCGCGTGCCGCCGGCTCCGGCCCCATAGCGCGTCGCCGCATCCTGCATGGCGCCGATCACTTCCGGGTGGCAGCCCATGCAAAGATAGTCGTTTGAGCACCAGATCACGATGTCTTCGGTCGTGCCGTCCTGACGGTAGCGGCGCGCATAGGGAAACCGCTCGACGTCACGCTCAAGATCGACAAACACCCGGTAGCGACGCTCGGACCGCAGATCTTCCAGAGCCTTCGTGAAAATCGCTCGATAGTTCACTGACGCCTCCCGCGTGCATGCACGCTCGTAACATTTCAGCCTAAGCCGCACCTATCGGCAGCTTTGCCGATGGAGACCGGTCGCCGGATCATTGCCGGTTCTTCGATCGTCGCGGCCAGTCGTTGCAATCAGCCGGGCGAGGGAGGCCGGGAAAGGCCCGGGAAGGCCTTTGGAGGGAACCGCAGGTCGGCACTGGATTTGCTAGATCATTCTGCGTCTTTGCAAGACGATTTAGCATTATACGGTTTCTAATCGCTCAAAAAGGTTTTTGCGAGCGTCAGATGGTCTCATGAATCACGGATACCATGATCTTTTGGTTGATTTGGAAGACCGCGGGGAGCGCTTGCGCCGGGAGGGCGGGACGACATTTTTGCGGCGCAGCATAAACGGCTTTCGCTCCTGAAGAGCTTGCCGGACACAAAATAAAAAGGGCGCGGATCACTCCGCGCCCCGGGCTCGATACGGTATCAATAAAGATGGTGGGCTTGATCAATAAAGATGGTGGGCCTGCCGCACCTTGTGCGTAACGCTGTGAGTATTGCGCACATGCACAATTTCGTGCCGATAGGGACGGTGATGGTAGGCCGCGTGATAATAGTGGTGGTTCATGTGGTGCGCGATTCTGGCCTGATGCTGCACCGATCTGTGGCCGGTATATTCATCGTAGTAGGGATTACCGTAGGCCGGGCGCTCGTAGGCGTAGCCGGGCCGCGGGTAAGCATAATCGTATCCGTAGCCGTAGGCTGAGGGATACGCGCGGTAATCATTGTAATAGTAATCATCGCCCCAGAAGGGCACGGTTGCCGCGGTCAGGCCCAGGTCAACCGCGCCGCCGACGATAGCCGCGCCAAGAGCTATCGGGCCTGGCACATAATCGTCCGCGGCGTAACCATAAGGGTCTCCGTAATATTCCGGTGCGTAAGGCGCGGCATAGGCCGGCCCGTAAGGAGCAACGACGATCCCCTGGGCGGACGCGCTGCTTGCGAAGGCGCAGCCGGCCGCGAGAAGTGCCGCGATGGCGGTGCCTTTCAGCAGATTTGAATAGTGCATTGACGATCTCCGTTCCTGGCCCCAGCCGTTTTCGGACGACCATTCTGCCGCGTCGCGGCGATCACTGGTCATGCCGCCGCAACTATTGCGCCCGCTGGTAGTTCCCCTTTTGAAAAGCGATGCCATTCGATCCCTCTTGCGCGTATTTCACGCTTGCGTTTGTGGTTTCGTTGGCGAAAAATAACTGCGGCGTGCAGCCTCGCAGCATGAGGGAGGGGCAGGTGGACAGAATCCTTGACGTCTTTCTTTCGACCTTGATCAAGGAAGGGTCCCTCGAAATAGAAACTGCCTCGGGCCGACGATTTACCGTTGGCGATGGAAGTCCCCCCACTGCCGCGGTTCGCTTTCGCGATCCTTCCGCGGCCTACAAATTGATGCTCAACCCAGGCCTTCGGTTTGGCGAGCTTTTTATGAACGGCCAGGTGGAGGTGACGCGCGGCACGATTTACGAGGTGCTGACGATCGGCTCGCGCAATATCCGCCGCTTCAACAAATTCGTCTGGCTGCGAATGATCGAGCGGCTGCGCGGCGCCCTGCGCCGCACGAAGCGCAATCACATCAAGCAATCGCAACGCAACGTTGCGCATCATTACGATCTCGATGGCGGTCTTTACGGCCTGTTTCTCGATCAGGATAGGCAATATTCCTGCGCCTATTTCGAGCGGGGCGGCGAAACGCTCGATGAAGCGCAACTGGCCAAAAAGCGCCATATAGCGGCGAAGCTTCTCATTGAGCCGGGCAATCGTATTCTCGACATCGGCTGCGGCTGGGGCGGCATGGCCCTCTATCTTGCGGAAATCTGCGGCGCCAATGTCACCGGCATTACCTTGTCGAAGGAACAGCTCGCCGTTGCCGAAAAGCGGCTGCGCGACGCTGGGCAGACCACGCGCGCACAGTTTCTGTTGAAGGATTATCGCGAAGTCGATCAGCGGTTCGACCGGATTGTCTCCGTCGGCATGTTCGAGCATGTGGGGCTCGGCTTTTACGATGTGTTCTTCCAGAAGATCGCAAACATGCTCGACGACAATGGCGTCGCGCTGATTCATACGATCGGCAATGCCGGAACGCCCGCGCCGACGAATCCGTGGGTGATGAAATATATCTTTCCTGGGGGCTACATCCCCTCCCTGTCAGACATCATGCCTGCGATTGAAAGGGCAGGGTTGATACTGACGGACGTCGAAATCCTGCGCCTGCATTATGCGGAAACCCTGAAACAGTGGCGCGAGCGCTTTCTGGCCAGGCGGGCTGAGGCCGAGGCTCTTTATGACGAACGCTTCTGCCGCATGTGGGAGTTCTATCTTGCCGCCGCGGAAAGTAGTTTCCGTTACGAGTCGACCGTCAACTTCCAGTTGCAAGTGACCAAGAGCCTTTATGCGGTTCCCTTCACGCGCGATTACATTGCAGCGTGCGAGAACGAGCTGCGGCGGCGCGATTCGATCGCGTGGGGACTGCGCATCGCCGGCTGAGGCCGTCCTGCCATCCGTCATCGCAAGGAGCGTTTTCCCGAGTGCGTCATGCGCGGACTTGATCCGCGCATCAAGGTGCGATCGTCAACGCAAAGGCGTGGCCTGCTGCCCGAAGCTGGCGTGAAGCTGCCCTCGCCATGGCGAAATGAGCCTGCTGCGATTGTCTTTTCGACACCAAACCCACAGGATTGCCGCGCTGAGTCTTGGCCGATCCGGGCCGCGGCTTCCGCGCGTCGCCGGACCGGGCGACATTTCGAACGGGTTTTTCAGGGATCGCAATGCAAAGTCCGACGCGCCCGATGGTTTATATCGCAACGCCCTGCTTCGGCGGCCTTGTTTCCCAGCATTACATGCAATCGGTCATCAGCCTCATTCAATATGCGGGGCAGGCGGGTTTCGACGCGATGCTGGCGCTGCTCGGACATGATTCCCTCATCACGCGCAGCCGCAACACGCTGGTGACACAGTTTCTCAATACGCCCGCCGCGACGCACCTCCTGTTTATCGACGCCGACATCAGCTTCGATCCGAAGCAGGTTCACGAGATGCTCGCCTTCGATCAGGACTTTGTTGCCGGCATCTATCCGTTGAAGGTGATCAATTGGGACAATGCGGCGCTGAAGCGTCTCACCGGCGGCGAGACGTTCCAGACGGCGCCGCTGCTTTATGTCGGCACCATGTGTACGGGCGGCGAACTCGAGCGGCAGGGCCGTTTCGTCACGGGCGTTTATTGCGGCGGCGGTTTTCTGATGATCAAGCGCCATGTGATCGAAAAGATGGTCGCGGCCTATCCTGAGGCGCGCTACAAGAACGTCCATGCCTTCAGCAATGCGAAGGGCGAGGAAAATTACGCGCTCTTTGAATGCCAGATCGATCCTGAAACGAAAACCTACATCAGCGAGGACTTCGGCTTCTGCCAGAAGTGGCGCGATCTCGGAGGCAAGATCTGGCTCGATACCGAGAGCCGGCTCACGCATATCGGCGCATTCAGCTTCGTCGGCGCACCGCAGCCGCGCTATCAGCCAGCGCCGCAGGCGGTCGCAAGCTAACACTCCGAAATACAGCCGCTCTGCTCCCGCATTCGTGACGCCGCACGAAGGGCTTCCGCTTGGCGAGGCCGCCGCCGCACACTATTCTCCGCGCAGCTCTATTTCCTTGCATTGACGTGTTTTCTTTACGCGCACCGGACTCCGCTTCGCTGGAAAACGCTCCAAACGCTCTTCGGGGAATCTTATGAAAGAGAACAGAATCGACCAGCGCATTATCGATCTCTGGGACGATTACGTTCACGTTCATTTCAACCGGCGGCTTTTCCTGAAACGCGCCGCCGGGCTTCTCGGCAGCGTGACAGCGGCGGCGGCTCTGTTGCCGGAACTCGCTTCCGATTACGCGCGCGCCGCTGTGGTCTCCGAAAACGATCCGCGCCTGAGAATCGAGCATCTCAAGATAGGTGGCGCGAGTGGCCCCCTGAAAACCTACCTTGCCCTGCCCATGGTTCCGATGCGTGCCGGCGGCAAACGGGCGAGCATTCTCGTGGTGCATCAGAATCGCGGCCTCGATCCGCATATAGAAGACATCGCGCGCCGCCTCGCCGCCGCCGGATATGTTGCGCTGGCCGTGGATTTTCTGTCGCCGCTCGGTGGGACGCCGCCGGATGAAGAAGCGGCTATGCAGATGTTCGCCAAGCTCGATCCGGCGAAAGTAATTGCCGATGCACACGCAGCCATTGCGTTTCTGCGCAAGCGCGGCGACCCCAATGGCAGGGTTGGCGCTCTGGGCTTTTGCTGGGGCGGCAGCGTCGTCAATCGTCTGGCGGCGGAACCGGCGCGCATGCGCGGCGCGAATATGGATGCAGGCGTTGTCTATTACGGCGCGCCGCCACCGCTCGATCAGGTGCGGAAGATCAAAGCGCCGTTGCTCCTTAATTACGCCGATCCGAAACTCGATACGCGTCTTGGCGCCCTTCTGCCAGGTTACGAAGACGCACTGAAGGCGGCGAAGGTTCGTTATACGCTCTACACCTATGCGGGCGCGAACCACGCATTCAACGATGATACGCAATCGGCGCGTTACGACGAGGCGGCCGCGAAACTCGCCTGGAGCCGCACGTTGGCGTTTTTCAAGGATCATCTGCGATAGGGCCGGCGCTGGTCTGCGATGCGCCTCGCAATGACGCCACATCATCTCAAGCAAACCAGGAGCCACTTCGGACGCTGTGACTCTGCGCGCCCCTGCATATTGCATATGGCATATTAGAGTCGTTGTATGTCATTGTTTTCGTTAACAGATTGCATAGACACCAGGGCATTGGCGCGTCATTCTTCACCACGTTCTTTTGAACGGGGGAAAGCGCATGTCCGAACTCGCAATTTCAATCAGCCCAGCGGCCGCTCAGCGCCGATGGATTCAACTCGGCCTCGGCTTCATTGCGATGATGGCGATATCGAGTCCGCAATATGTGTGGACGCTTTTCGTCAAATCCTTTGAATCGACGACGGGCGCGAAGCTGGCGGCGGTGCAGGTCACCATCTCACTGCTTATCGTCTTGCAGACCTGGCTGGCGCCAATCCAGGGTTGGCTGATCGACCGCTTCGGTCCCCGCCTGCTGATTTCGTTAGGCGCAGCTCTGTCGGGCATCGGCTGGATCGCCGCGGCTCACATCACGAGCATCGCCGGGCTTTACGCGACCTATGGCCTGTTGTGCGGCTTCGGCACAGGCTTTGTCTACATCGGCGTCGTTGGCCTGATGGTCCGCTGGTTTCCTGAGCGGCGCGGCTTCGCGGCAGGTGTGGTTGCGGCCGGCTACGGTTTCGGCGCCATGCTCACGACATTTCCGATCGCCGATATGATGCACAAGGCGGGCTATCAGCATACGCTGATCGTTTTCGGAATCATTCTCGGCGGCGTCGGCGTTCTCGCCTCGCTTTTTCTGCGTGCTCCGAAAGCTGAGGATCTCTCGATCGACACCAGAGAGGGCAGCGCCGCGCTCGCCGGCGTCCGCCCGAGCGAAATGCTGCGCTCGCCCATCTTCTGGCTGATGTTCGTTATGATGGCGATGATGGCGACTGGCGGCCTGATGGTGGTGACGCAGTTCGCCGGCTTCTCGCGTGAATTCGGTGTCGGCAGCGCGCTTGTCTTCGGCTTGACGGCGCTGCCTCTGGCTCTGACCTTCGACCGCATCACCAATGGTCTCACGCGGCCCTTCTTCGGCTGGGTGTCCGATCATATCGGCCGTGAAAACACCATGGCGCTTGCGTTCGGCATGGAGGGCTGCTCAATCGCACTCCTGCTGTTCTTCCGCCATGACCCGCTGCTGTTCGTCCTGATGTCCGGCTTCGTCTTCTTCGGCTGGGGCGAAATCTTTTCGCTCTTCCCTTCGACACTGACCGATACGTTTGGAGCGAAATTCGCGACGACCAACTATGGCCTTCTGTATGTCTCGCAAGGCGTCGGCGCGATCTTCGGTGCGCCGCTCGCCGCTCTCCTGCATGATGCGGTCGGAAGCTGGCTCCCGGTGTTCATCATCGTGATATGCCTCGATATTCTGACCGCTTTGCTCGCTCTCTTCGTGCTCAAGCCTTTGCGCCGGGCGCGGCGGCCGGTGTTCGCCGATTGAGCTAATTTTCATCCTTGGCGGGTTCTGCCCGCCAGGGGTGAATCAGCTTGGGCAATAATTTCGGTCCTTCCGCCAAAGTGAAGTCCCAGATCGCCTGGCCGATGGGGCTGAACGGCCGGTCGGCGCGCCGCACGATGAACCATTGCCGGATGATCGGCAGCCCCTTGATGTCGAGCACGACCAGACGGCCGCTTTCAACTTCGGCCTCGATCGTATGGGCCGAAATGAGGGCTATGCCGAGGCCTGCGATAACGGCCTGCTTGATCGTTTCGTTCGAGCCGATTTCTATAGAGATCTTCGGTTGCCGGACAACGACGTCCGCAAAGAAATATTCGAAGACGGATCGCGTGCCCGAACCCGCTTCGCGAATGATGAAATTCTCATTCGTCAACTCGGACTTGTCTATCGCATGCCGCCCCGCCAGCGGATGGTCCGGCGCGGCGATCACCACCTGCGGATGCGGCCCGAATGGCGCGCTTTCGATCGGAAACTCCATCGGCGGCCGGCCCATCAAAACGACATCTATTCCGAAGTCGCGCAAGTGGGTTACCATGTCCGCGCGATTGCCAACGCTGATCGAAACTTCAACGCCGGGATTTTCTTTGGCGAAGGCTGCTATAAGACGAGGTGCGAAATATTTTGCAGTGGAGACTACGCCGACGGAAATTCGCCCGGCTCGCATGCCGCGAATCGACGACAGCACGTTATCAAGCTCGTTCAGGACAAGATCGACACGGCGCGCCGCGCTGACGATTTCCTCGCCCGCGGCTGTAAGTCGCAATCGGCCCGCATAACGGTCGAAAAAGGCGAGGCCCGAATCCCCCTCGAGCAGCTTGATTCGCGAGGTTAGCGCAGCAGGCGTGACATTCAGCTTTTCGGACGCCAGCACGATGGTGCCGGCTTCCGCCACGGCGCGAACCGTTTCCAATTGCTTGAGTGTGAGGCGGCGCATCGTTACGGTTGATTCGGGCTTAGAATTCCTGAATCATATCTGAATATTATTCAGTTTTATTTGGCAAGCATTGGGGCGGGATCGTCTCATAAATCCAGGATGAAACTGGGAGCAGTCATGCTGGAATCGGCGCGTGGCAAGGATTTAGAGCAAGTGCTGGCGGAGGGCGCTGCCGCCGATCCGCGTCTGGCGCCCGTCATTTCGGCGATCAGGGAAATCGCCGTGGCGGCCGTGGATATGGCGGAACTGGTTTCGCTCGGCCTTTTGGCCTGCGAAGGCGGGCTTGCAGTCGGCAGCGTCAATCACAACGGCGACGTTCAAAAGAACCTCGATCTCCTTGCCAATGATTTGTTCCTGACGGCCCTGCGGCGGGCTCCGGTAGCGGTTGTTCTGTCGGAAGAGTTGCATGAGCCCATCGTGCTGCATGAGGATGCGCCGCTGGTCGTGGCGATCGACCCGCTCGACGGTTCCTCGAACATCGATACAAATGTATCGATTGGCACGATCTTTTCCGTGCTTCCGGCAGTCGAAGGGGCCGGCGATCTCAAAACGCATTTTCTACAGCCCGGACGCGCGCAACTGGCGGCCGGCTTCTTCATCTATGGCCCGCAGACGGCGCTTGTTCTGGCGTTTGCCGAGCGGACGCGCGTGTTCATTCTCGACCGGCGCAAGGCGCGTTTTTTCGAAGCCATCGCAACGGTAGAGATCCCGGACGATTCAAGCGAATATGCGATCAATGCATCCAATTACCGGCATTGGGCGCCCTCCATCCGGGCTTTCATCGACGATTGCGTGAAGGGCGTTGAAGGGCCGTTGCGCCGCAACCACAATATGCGCTGGATCGCTTCGCTCGTCGCGGAGGCTTATCGCATCCTGAACCGGGGTGGCGTGTTCCTTTATCCGGGCGATTTGCGCGCCGGCTACAGCGCCGGACGGCTGCGACTGGTCTATGAGGCGAGCCCCATTGCCTTCATCATGGAATATGCAGGCGGCGCTGCAACCGACACCGTGCGCGCGATCCTTTCGCTCACGCCCGTAGACATCCATATGCGCACGCCGCTTGTCTTTGGCTCGCTGAAGATCGTCAATCTCGTCACGCGCTATCACACAGATCCGCAGTTTTCCGCCGAACGCTCGCCGTTGTTTCGCCAGCGCGGCCTGATCCAACAATGAACGGGGGGAAAAGATGTCGGTGAGGCATCCGATCATTTCCGTAACCGGTTCTTCCGGCGCCGGCACCACATCGGTGAAGCGGACATTCGAGCACATCTTCCGTCGCGAAGGCATTAATGCCGCCTATATCGAAGGCGACGCCTTTCATCGCTACGATCGCAACGAGATGCGCCGTGTGATGCGGGACAAGGAAACACACGGCAACAGCAACTTCAGCCATTTCGGGCCTGAAGCCAATCTCCTCAGCGAACTCGAGTCGGTTTTTTGCACCTATAGCGAAACGGGACTCGCCAAGACGCGGCATTACGTTCACGACCAGGAGGAGGCGGATCTCTACCATACTACTCCCGGCACTTTCACGCCCTGGCAGCCGCTGCCCGAAGGCACCGAGGTCCTGTTTTATGAAGGGCTGCATGGCGCCCTGATCAGCGAGCAGGTCGACATCGCCCGCTATGCCGATCTCAAGATTGGCGTCGTGCCGATTATCAACCTCGAATGGATCCAGAAAATCCATCGCGACAAGTCGGTGCGCGGCTATTCGACGGAAGCGGTGATGGACACGATTCTGCGGCGCATGCCCGACTATATCCATTACATCTGCCCGCAATTCGTCGAGACGGACATCAACTTCCAGCGGGTGCCGACCGTCGATACATCGAACCCCTTCACCGCGAGATGGATCCCGACTGCGGACGAGTCGATGGTGATCATCCGGTTTCGCACGCCGGCGGGAATCGATTTTCCCTATCTCCTGTCGATGATCGACGGCAGCTTCATGTCCCGGGCCAATTCGATTGTCATTCCGGGCAGCAAGCTCGATCTCGGCATGCAG
>SCSF01000126.1 GCA_004298435.1 Beijerinckiaceae bacterium | reverse complement strand
GCGCCCATCATGTCGAGATAGCGCTTGCCCTCTGTGTCGAAGAGATAAACGCCGTGGCCATGCGACAACACGAAAGGCAACGGCGCGTAATTATGCGCGCCGAACCTTGTTTCGCGGGCGATCAGGTCAGCAGTCTGTGCCGGATTCGAATGATCTTTGTCCATGCAATCCATATAGGCATTGCATGAGCCGTTGTCGGCGGACAGGAGGAATCAAAATTGCGCGTGAGCGCCCGGCATTTTGCGTCGCAAAAGGAGCTTCGGCCTATAACCCCTTTGGCAATGCCGGCCCCTTGCCTGCGCCTGTCGCTTCTATCGCCTTGCCGATCACGCGCATGTCTTCGGGGCTCAGTTCGATACGGGCCGCGTCCAGCCATCCATCGACCTGCGCTGCGGAACGCGCGCCGACAATCGCGCCAGTGACGCCGGGCCACGCAAGTGTCCAGGCCACAGCAATGGTGGCGACGCTCGTGCGGTGGCGTTCCGCAATCGGTTTCATCGCATCCGCGAGCTTGAGATTGCGCGCGAGCAGATCGCCCGAGAATTCTGCATTGCGGGAGCGCCAGTCGTCTTTTGGCAGGGCTTTAGCACGCTGAAGGCTGAACGCGCCCGTGAGCAACCCCGATTGCATCGGGCTATAGACGATGACACCCGTCTGATGTGCGGCGCACCAGGGCAGTTCCTCTGCCGCGACTTCGCGGCGGATCGCGGAAAAAGGCGGTTGCAGCGTATCGACATGGCCGAGCCGTTCCGCCGCTTCAAGCTGCGATGCGGAATGGTTCGACAGACCTACGGCGCGCACCTTGCCCTCTGCCTTGAGATCGAGAATGGTCTGCCAATAGGCATCGAGCGGCGTGCCATCCCGCGCCGGCCAGTGGACTTGATAGAGATCGATGCGTTCGACGCCAAGGCGGCGCAACGAAGCCTCGATTTCGCGGCGAATGCTTGCAGGCGCAAGAACATTCCGCGGCATGGCGCTGCGATCATTGTCATCCCAGACAAGACCGCATTTGGTGAACACATATGGGCGTTTGTCTTTCGGAATGGTCGAGAGGGCTTCGCGCACCACTTCTTCCGAATGGCCGAGGCCATAGACGGCGGCGGTATCGATCCAGTTGATTCCGCGTGCGACGGCGTGCCGGATCGCGGCAATCGATTCGCGATCATCCTGCGTGCCCCAGCCGACGGCCCAATCGCCGCCGCCAATGGCCCATGCGCCGAAGCCGACACGCGTGATCGCCATGTCGGTGCGGCCCAAAGCGCGGGTCGGTAACGCGATATCGGAAGCAGAATCGGCCATAGTCACAAGACCTTTCGGGATTTGATCAGGAAATTCCAGCGCGAGGCGAATGCCACGGCAGTTGGGGCAGGGTAAAGCGTCAAGCAGACGCTGCTTGCACAAGCATAGCGCGTCCACGCTTTATTTCAGCCGATAATACGGAAATTTGAACGCGGGCAGAAACCAGGGAGGACCCGCTCTACTTGGTCTGCTGCAACGCCTCGGCCAGTTCCTGGAACGCATCTCTGCTGGGCGGATTGGCGGGAGATTGCATTATGGCTTCGTAGAGCTTCGGAACAAGCGCTACAGCCTGATCGAGTTCACCGTCCTGACCCGGCTGATAGCCGCCCATGAGGCGTAAATCGCGTGTATCTTCAAAGCGCGCGATCATCGTTTTCAGTTTCAGGATCAAAGCCTGCTGATCCTTTTTCCAGACATGCTGGGCGAGGCGCGAAATTGAGCTCAATATATTGACCGCAGGGAACCGTCCCTGGTCCGCAATGGCGCGATCAAGAACGATATGACCGTCGAGCGTGCCGCGAATATTGTCGGCGACGGGATCGTTATGGTCATCGCCATCGACGAGCACGGCGAATATTCCCGTGATTGAACCTGACCCTTGCGCACCGGGACCGGCGCGTTCAAGCAGCTTTGGCAGGTCGCTGAAGACGCTCGGCGCATAGCCGCGGGCAACCGCAGGTTCGCCTGCCGCAAGCGCCACATCGCGGGCGGCATGCGCGAAGCGGGTGACGGAATCGATGATGAGGAGAACGTTCTCGCCGCGGTCGCGGAAGAATTCTGCGATGGTTAGCGCCGTCTTCGGCGCGAGACGGCGCATCATCGGACTTTCGTCGCCTGTCGCGACCACTGTGACTGCAAGAGCGCGGTTGGCGCCAAGTGAATCGTCGAGAAATTCCCGCACCTCGCGGCCGCGCTCGCCGACAAGCGCGATCACCACACTATCGAATCCCTTCGAGCCGGCAATCATGCCAAGCAGAGTCGACTTGCCGACGCCGGAGCCGGCGAAGATACCGATACGCTGGCCGGCGCAGATCGGCATGAAGAGATCGATCGCACGGACGCCGGTTTTGACAGGAGTCTTGACCCGTGCCCGTTGCAGAGCGGCCGGCGGTTGCGATTCGATCGGCAAGGCATGTTCGCCACGCCGCAAAGGACCGCGCGCATCGATAGGCCGCCCAAGCGCGTCAATGACTCGGCCTTTCCAGCTTGCAGCAGGCGCTACATGCAACGGGCCGATGCGGAATGCGGGATCGTCAAGCCCGGCGGCAACCTGCGCTTCGAATGTCTTGACGGTCGCTCCCGCCGCATCGATGCGAACGACTTCGGCAAGTTGTGTCGAGCCGCAATGATCGATGCCGACGCATTCGCCGAGCTTGAGAAAATGCGAAAGGCCGGCAAGGCGATAATGGGAGGGCGTCACCTCCGTGACCGTACCGCTGATCCTGAGCCGGTTCAGCTCTTCCAGGCCGAAATTGACAGCTTGATCCAGTTGCGCAAGCGCATTCACGAGAAAAATTTCCTTCGATGCACCGCGCAGGCTGGCTTCAGGATGTCATGTCGCCAAGCGACTTTATCGCATTGTTGAAGGTGCTGTCGGTGCTCTGTTCGGCGCCGCTCACATCCTGGAAAGCCCGCGAAATGGTCATAAGTTTCGCCATTTCAAGCACAGGATTGACGTTCGAGCCTTCGACCTGTCCCTGAACCACATCAACCCTGTCGAAGTTGAGCACCGGCGTCGCAGGCTTGTCCGGCAGAACGGCGGAGTTGCTGTAACGCTGGAAATGCGCGTTGTCCGGGATCGAGAACAGGCCGACAGCACCGACTTGCCGACCGTTCTGGTGGATCATGCCGTCCTTGCCGATGACCGGAGGGCCGCCGGCAGGATCGAGTTGCAGCGGCGCGCCGCCGGCATCGAGGACAGGGTAGCCTTCGAGTGTCTGGAGTGATCCGTCAGGCTGCATCCGCATGCGGCCATCGCGCGTATAGGCAGTTCCGGCAGGCGTCTGGATAGCGAACCAGCCATCGCCTGCAATGGCGATGTCGAGCGGGTTGTCCGTCTTTATCAGCGGACCCTGAGTCCGCGAAATATAGTCCTGACCGGGAGACGCATAGGCGACGGGCTGCGAGCCGTTCCGGGCAACATATGTGTGGAAGCTGATCCCTGATTCGCGAAAGCCGACGGTGTTCATATTGGCGACATTGATCGCGAGCGTCTTCAGCCGGCGTTCGAGTGTGACCTGGGCTGAAAGAGCGACATAGGGTTCGGATTGCACGCTCAGGATCCTCCAAGTTTCAGATTGGCGAGGCTCAAGAGCAGGTCCGAGCTGATGCCGGTCGAAGTGACAAGCAATGCGTTGGCGGGCGTCGATGAAACGCCGCCTGTGGGATTTTGCGCATCGTAAGACGCCGTGAAGCGCTGAAGAAACTTGTTGAGATATGTCGGATCGCTCTGCAATTTGCTGATATCCAGCAAATTCGAGATTTCGTTCGCCTGCGTGTCAATATTCTGCATCGACATGCTCGCGGAAAGGCCGAAGGCTGTCTGCACGACTTTCAATAGCGTTGAGTCGCCGAGAATGCTGTAGGGGCCGTTCATCTGGGGGACCATGCGCGCGAAATAGAGCGCCATTTGTGCGCCCTGATTCTCCTGGCCCGCCTGGTCTTCGATGGTCGCCTGGTAATAATTCTCGACTGTCGTCGTTTGCAGAGTCGTGTCGCTGGTCGTCGCCGCGCCGTTCTCGGCGAAATTAAAAGCCTTGGCGAGCGCCAGATAGCGCGGATCGTTGAGGCTCGCGGCAAAGCTCGTCGCTGACGCCCCGCCGTTGAGAACCTTGGTGATCAGGGCCTTGGCGTAGCTCATGTCTTGCAGCCCGAAGGCCGTCATAACATAGTTATAAAGGCTTGAATTGTTGACGAGCTGGCTTGCCGAGGTGATCTTGCTGATATTCGCGAGGAAACTTTCAGTCGTCCGGGCGACTGTCGGTTCCTTCGACGCGGCCCGCAACGAGGCCGAATAATCGCGCGATATGGAATTGTAAAGTATTGTAGCGGTCAGCACGTCGTCGACTCCGTGGCAAGACTGCCATGTTTAGCCATCGGTCGCTTGCCCCAGGCTGACGTTTGCAGAGTGCGAGCCCCGCGCAAAGAAAAGAGTGGGCTATGTGCCCTGGCCGGGAACAGTCGAAACTTCTCCTCATAAATTTAAGCTTCACGCAAGTCTCGCCGCTTACCACTTGGTTATCTTTTGCGCGGGGGTGGGGACTGTGAGCTTCGTAATAGGCCTTGTCATCGCTATAGGTTCCATCGTCGGCGGCTACACGGCGGAGGGCGGGCACATGTCCGTCATCTGGCAACCGTTCGAATATCTGATGATTGCCGGCGCTGCGATCGGCACTTTCGTCGTCGCTAATTCGCTCACGACCATCAAGGACACCGGCCGCGCAGTGCTTGACGGCATCACCGGGCGGGCGCCGGGGCAGCGCGACTATCTCGATATTCTGGGCGTGCTTTACGCCCTTATGCGGGAACTGCGCGGCAAGGCGCGCAACGAGGTGGAATCTCATGTCGATAATCCTGAGGAATCGGAAATCTTCAAAAGCTTTCCGAATGTCCTCAAGGATCGGCAGTTGACGCATTTCATTTGCGATTACGTTCGGCTGCTGATCGTCGGGAATGCCAAGACGCATGAAATCGAAGCCCTGATGGACGAGGAGATCGAGACGATCACCTATGACCGGCTGAGGCCGTTTCATTCGCTGACAACGATGAGCGATGCGATGCCGGCGCTGGGCATCGTTGCCGCCGTCCTCGGTGTCATCAAGGCGATGGGCTCTCTGGACCAGTCGCCGGAGCTTCTTGGTGGCCTCATCGGTTCCGCGCTCGTCGGCACGTTCGGCGGCATTCTCCTGTCTTACGGCTTTACGTCGCCGCTTGCGCACAAGATCAAGGCAACCCGGGAAAAACAGTTGCGTTCCTATTTCATTATCAAGCAGACGCTGCTTGCGTTTATGAATGGAGCTATGCCGCAAATCGCGCTGGAGCACGGGCGCAAGACGATCTCGTCGAATGACCGCCCATCCATCGACATGGTCGAAAATGAAACGATCTCCGGCTCTGCTGCGACCAGGCAGGCGGCATGACCAGGGCAGGCGCTCAGCCTTCAGTCCGTCGCGACGGTCCGGAAAGGCTGCTCGATTCGGGTGGCGTTTCGATCGAGCGCATGCCGATGCTGCATGTGATCTTCGATCGCATGGCGACGCAATGCTCCGAGAGCCTGCGCCAGCTTTCGACCGCGCCGGCCTTTGTCAGCATGAGCGGAATGAGGACTGAGCGCGTCGGTCATATTCTCGAATCCTATGAGGGCCGTGCGATCGTCGCTGTTCATCAGGCGCAGCCCTGGGATGCGCGGATCATGTTTGGGGCTGAGAACAAACTGATTTTCACGCTTGCCGAGGCTCTGTTCGGCGGCGATGGCAGCGAGCTTCCGTTTGCCGAAAACCGCGCGCTGACGAATATCGAGATGCGCGTCGCGCAAAAGATTTTCGACATCTTCGCGCGGACTTTGCAGGCCAGCTTCTCGACCGTGATCGAAACGCGCTTCAAGATGGAGCGGCTCGAATCGCGGATGGACTTCGCAGTTATCGCGCCCCGCAACAATTTTGCGGTTGTCGCGACCGTCAACATTCGTGTGCTGGGCCGCTCCGGTGAATTGTTCGTCATGATTCCGCAATCCGCATTGACGCCGATCCGCCAGACTTTGTCGCGCGATCTCAGCAACGAAGTCGCGACTCCAGATCCCTTCTGGGTCAAACAGATTCATTCGGAAGTCGGGCGTGCTGCCGTCACGGTTCGGGCGGTGATCGAGGAGCAGGGCTTCACCCTTGCGGATATCGCTGATTTGCAGGTTGGCAAGGTTCTGCCGTTGCAGGCTACCGCGCGCAGCCGCGTCAAGCTCGAAGGTAATTCGGAGCCGCTGTTCTGGTGCCAGCTTGGGCAGGCTGAAGGAAAATACACGCTGCGCATCGAGGAAGCGATCGATGCGAAGCAGGAATTCATGGATGATCTGCTGGGGCGTCCTGCCCGCTAGGAAATTCAACATGTCAGGTTCAACTCACAAGGCCGGCCGCAGAAGGGTCAAAGAGCATGGATGACGACCATATCTCGGAGCTTGATGATGAGATCGGCGGCTACGACCTTGGCGCTGCGGCTATGGAACTGTCCGGCGATGGTCGCAATATCGATACGATCCTGCGCATTCCGGTCACAGTGCAGGTGGTGCTCGGCTCGACCAGCATGCCCGTTTCCAATCTTTTGAAACTCAGTCGTGGCGCCGTCATTCCGCTCGACCACCGCGTCGGCGAGCCGGTCGATGTCGTCGTCAACGGGCGTGTCGTGGCGCGCGGCGAGGTCGTCGTCGTCGAGGACGATACGACACGGTTTGGCGTATCCCTGACCGAAGTGGTCGGCCCCAACTCGATGGTTGAGTGATGTTGCTTCATCCCGAACCGTCACCGGCGCCAGCACCGCCGCCGCAGGAAGCTGTGCGCAAGGCCATGACCGGCAGCGGCAAGGTGGCGGCGCTTCTGCTTGCCATGGGCAAGCCGCTGGCCAGCCGGCTGCTTAAGCATTTTGATCAGGACGAGTTGCGTCAGGTCACGCGCTCGATTGCCGATCTCGGCGTCGTTCCCATGCCGATGCTTGAGGACATGATCGAGGAATTCGCCGGCCAATTCGCGAATGGAACCGGTCTTATGATCTCGGCCAACGATGCCGAGAATCTGCTCTCGGGCATTCTGTCGTCCGAGGAAATTTCCGACATTATGTCGGATGTCACCGGCAATTCCAATCAATCGATCTGGCAGCGTCTCTCGGGCGTCTCGGAAGCTCTTTTCGCGGGTTATCTGCTCAAGGAGCATCCGCAGACGGCGGCGGCAATTCTTTCCAAGGTCACGCCGGCCTGCGCGGCGAAGGTGATGGCGCAATTGCCGCGCGACCTGCGCAACGAATTGATGCGGCGCATGGTGGGCATCGCCCTGATCAGCGAGCCGGCGATGCGGGCGCTTGAAAGCACCTTGCAGGATGACCTTCTTGTCAATGTCTCGCGCAACAACCGCGCCGTTCATAATTCACGGATGGCGGACATCATCAACAAGATGGAGCGCGAGCAGATGGAGGATGTCCTGCAAAGCCTCGCGGAGGTCCGCCCGAAGGCTGCGGAAACCCTGCGCGGGCTTCTCTTCACCTTCGACGACATCATCAAGCTGCAACCGCGTGCAAGAATGATTCTGTTCGACAACGTTCCGACAGAGCGCGTGGTTCTGTCGCTGAAGGGGACTGAGCCAAGCTTCCGGGACGCCATTCTTTCCACGCTCTCGACTCGCGCCCGGCGCATGGTCGAGGCAGAACTCTCGAGTGGCGGGCCTGCGCCGCACCGCGAGGTCGTCAAGGCCCGGCGCGCCATCGCCGAACTGGCGCTTGAAATGTCGGAGCGCGGCGAGATCGAGCTTAACTCTGCGGATGATGACGACGACTTCCTGTAAGAGGCTCTGAGTCGCCATGGCGGAAAAGCCCGACAGGGAAAGTAAGACCGAACAGCCGACTGAGAAAAAACTCCGCGACGAGATAGAGCGCGGCAATCTGCCGAGCTCGCGCGAAGTTCCAATTTTCACCTTCATGCTCGGCCTGTTGCTGATCTTCAGCTTCTTCCTTGGGGATGGCGTTTATAAGCTGACGAGCGCTCTGTCGCTTGTGCTCAATCACGCAAACGCTTTTCAACTGAATACAGGCGGCGATCTGACGGCGCTTTGCCGGGCGTTGTTCATGGCGAGCGCGCCGCTGCTGGCGCCGATCTTCATCATTCTTGCCGGCGCCGGCATCGCATCTTCGGTCGTGCAGAATGCGCCGCGTCTCGTATTCGAAAGATTGAAGCCTGATATTTCGCGGATTTCTCCGACAGAGGGATGGCATCGCATCTTCGGGATGAGCGGTCAGGTCGAGTTCCTCAAAAGCTTTGCGAAGTTCATCGCTGTCAGCGTGGTTGTTTTCGCGCTGTTGCAGATGGACCGGAACCTGTTCACGGGAGCTATGTTCGTTGAGCCCGGTGCGCTTCCGGACCTGATTATGAACCTTGCGATCCGTTTTCTTTCTGGCATCGCCATTGCTACTTTGATTCTCGTAGCAGGCGATGTCGTCTGGTCGCGTTTCCATTGGCGTTCGGAACTGCGCATGACGCGAGAGGAACTCAAGGAGGAACTGAAGCAGAGCGAAGGCGATCCTCTCGTGAAATCGCGCATGCGTTCCCTCGCGCTCGATCGCAGGCGCCGCAGCATGATCGCGGCGGTGGCGAAGGCTACGCTTGTCGTCGCCAACCCGACCCATTACGCGATTGCGCTTCGCTATGTTCGAGAAGAAGGCGGCGCGCCGCGCGTTCTTGCAAAAGGCAAGGATCTTGTCGCGCTACGGATCAGGCAAGTCGCAGAAGAGAATGACATTCCCGTGATTGAGGACAAGGCTCTGGCAAGGTCCATGTATAATAGTGTGGAGGTTGATCGGATGATCCCTTCGGAATTTTATCGAGCTGTCGCGGAATTGATCCATTTCCTTCACAGGAAGGAGCCGCGGCGCAGCGTCATTAATTGAGAGCCTGATCGATGTCGATGAATTCTTGCGACCATTCGGAAATCCGGGCGAAGGCTATAGCCGAGGGCATTAAAGAGGTTGCCTCCGAGCTTCGGATGATAGATGTCGCTGATTTCGTCTCATTCATCCATTCGGAGAAATTCAACAACATCCGTGATCTCATCAATTCCTCAACGGAATTGTATTTCAAGCATGGCACCTTGTCTTACGGATGCGCTGCGGATTACGAGCTCGAATGGGATCGGCCGCCGTCCATTATTCTCGACCTCGATTTTCGCTATCACGAGGTTTCCGTTTCTTTCAATCTTCTGCTGTGCGCCTATCATGCAGCCGTCGATATCAGATCGATCAGTTTTGAAGAACGGACCGTCAGCCCGGAAGAGGGCACTTCGCTTCTTGTCGCCGCTCTGGCCGACGCCAGGCTGTCTGCTCCGGCACGGTAGGTCGGTTCCGGGCCTCCTGAATTGCTCCTTTTGATTGCTGCTATGCGTGCATGGATCGCGAGGCCATGCGTCTGTTGTGGCGGCGGAAAGCCACAGCCCATTTCGGTTCATGCGAGCCGGAGGCGCTTCACTCGAAAACACCATTGCGGGCCAGCCTGGGGCAAGATTCTGCTCCTAAAACTGATGAGCTGTTTCAATGTCGTGAGCGTCAACGTGGGACCTCTTTACCTTTTCAGTCTCGCATCGGCCGATGCCCGGTGGCTGGCGATCCGCCAGGCCGCGGTCTCGCAGAACGTCGCGAACGCGAATACGCCTGGCTACAAGGCTGATGAAGTTCCGGCGTTTTCGCAGGTGTATGAGGCCTCTGGACTACAGATGGAGACCACTCAGCCGGATCACATTGCGCCCGACCTTTTCGATCTCGCCTCGACGGCTGGAAAGGCTGAAGCGCCCTGGGAAACGACTTTGTCGGGCAATTCCGTGAGTCTGGAGCAGGAGATGCTCGGCGCCAATGAGATCAACCGCAACTATTCGATGAATACGGCCATCGTCAAAAGCTTCAACCAGATGCTGGCGATGAGCGTGAAGGAATCGTCATGATCGACGCAATCGATGCGGCAATTCAGGTCGCGAGCTCTGGCTTACAGGCGCAATCGACGCGGCTGCGGGTCGTCGCGGAAAATATGGCCAATGCGAATTCAACCTCGACCGTGCCTGGCGGGAATCCCTATGCGCGCAAGACGGTTACTTTCGAGGACGAGATGGACCGCACCGCGGGCGTTGACCTCGTGCATGTAAGGAATATTGGCGTCGATACGACGCCGTTCAAAATCGAATACGATCCCAGCAATCCGGCGGCGGATTCCAAGGGATTCGTCAAAATGCCTAACGTCAACCTCATCGCGGAAATGGCGGATATGCGCGAGGCCAATCGCTCATATACGGCTGATCTCGAGGTGATCAAGCAGGGCCGTCAGCTCTACACCATGACGATCGATCTTTTGAGGAATTCAGCATGATTGCGGCACTTTCGCTTCTCGCACCTCTGGCCTCTCAGGTTGTCGGTGATGTCGCTGGAAACGCCGTCGGCGTTTTGTCCGGCGGCGCGCCGGCCAACGCTCCAGCCAGCGCGCCGGACAGTTTTGGCGCCATGCTGGAACAGGTGTCGAATGATGCGGCGAGCAAGCTCAAGGCGGGCGAAGCGACGTCGATTGCCGGCATGGAGGGCAAGGCTACCGTTCAGCAGGTCGTGCAATCCGTTATGGATGCGCAGCAGGCATTGCAAACCGTAGTGGCTGTCCGTGACAAGCTTGTTTCGGCTTATCAGGAAGTCAGCCGGATGTCGATTTGAGCATCTGTGACTCTGACTGCGATTGCGCAATATACGATCTGGAAGGCGAGACATGGGCAGCAGCGTACTTTCCATTGCGGCGACAGGCATGGCGGCGCAACAATTGAATGTCGAGGTCATCGCCAACAACATTGCAAATATCAACACGACGGGATTCAAGCGCTCCCGTGCGGAATTCAGCGATCTGATGTATCAGGCGGAGCGTCTGCCGGGCGTCTCCACCAGGGGCACCAGCAATACGATCCCGGAAGGTGCGATGGTCGGACTCGGTGTCCGTACTGCCGCTGTCCGCAATTTGCAGATCCAGGGCACGTTGACCAACACTGGCAACAGTCTCGATCTCGCGCTCAACGGCAACGGCTTTTTTCAGATCACGGGGCCGGATGGCAATACGCTCTACACGCGCGCCGGCTCATTCTCGACCAACGGCAACGGGCAGATCGTCACGCAGGACGGTTATCTCGTCAATCCGAGCATGACGATTCCGACCAATGCGACGAATGTCGTCGTCAGTCAGTCGGGTCTCGTCTCTGTCACGCTCGCTGGGCAGACCGCACCGCAGCAGGTCGGGCAGTTGACCCTGGCGAACTTCCCGAACCCCGGCGGCCTTACGCCTCTCGGGGGCAATCTTTTTCAGCAGTCCGAAGCCTCGGGGGCGCCGGTCGCCGGCGTGCCGGGCGATCCCGGATTCGCAACGGTGCAACAAGGCTATCTCGAATCGTCGAATGTCGATCCTGTGAAAGAAATCACGGATCTTATAAGCGCCCAGCGCGCCTATGAAATGAATTCGAAGGTAATGACCGCCGCCGATCAAATGTCGCAGACGGTAACGAAGAACATGGGCTCGTGATGACAAAGGCGGCTTCTTCCGTGCGGGGCCTTTTGCTCGGATGCGTGGCTGCCGCACTTTCCATCGCGCCTGTGCTGGCGGCGCCGAACACTGTCTTTCCGGTGCCTGCCATTACAATCTATCCCGGAGATACGATCCGAGATTCCTATCTTGTGGATCGCGATTTTGCCGGCAAGCCTACGGCGCCGCATGGCGGCGTGATCGACTCGCGTAGCGATCTGGTCGGCAAGCTGGCGCGCCGGACTTTGCTGCCAGGAGTTCCAATCCCGGTCAATGCCGTTACCGTGCCCAATACCATTGCCAATGGGACGAGGGTCAGGGTCGTTTTTCATCAGAGCGGTCTCACGATCGAAACCTATGCCGTCGCTTTGCAGGCCGGGAAAACCGGCGAAGTGATCTCGGTTCGGAATCCCGACAGCGGAACGACGATATCCGGAGTGGTTCAAGCAGACGGATCTGTGCGGGTAGGCGGCTGATGCTGCGTCTTTTGCTCATCATTGCGCTGTGTCTTGCGAGCGGCGCTGCGAATGCAGTCGTGCGCATCAAGGATATCGCCACGCTGCAAGGCGTCAGGGACAATCAACTGGTCGGCTACGGCCTTGTCGTCGGCTTGCAGAACACCGGCGATAGCCTGCGCAATTCCACCTTCACGCAACAGGCGTTGCAGTCGATGCTCGATCGCCTCGGCATCAACGTTCGTAATGACAAGAATATGCGCACGCTGAATGTCGCGGCGGTTCTCGTCACGGCGGATCTGCCGCCATTCGTAACGCCTGGAACGCGCATCGATGTGAATGTCTCCTCACTTGGGGATGCGACGTCGTTGATGGGCGGAACCCTGGTTCTGACTTCCCTGACGGGTGTGGACGGACAGACTTACGCAATCGCTCAGGGGCAGGTGAATGTCTCCGGCTATGCGGCGACCGGGCAGGCGCAGAGGGTCACGCAAAATGTGCCGACGACGGGGCGCATTCCGAATGGTGCTCTGGTTGAGCGCAAAGTGCCCGGCAGCTTTCAGGATATCGGACCGCTCACGCTGGAGTTGAAGAATCCTGATTTCAATACGGCGGTGCGTGTCGCTGATGCGATCAATGCCTACACCCGCGCACATTACAAAATGGTGTGCGCGCATGAAGAAGATCAGCGTTCGATCCGCATCGATAAGCCGACGAGGGTCAACAGCGCGCGCTTCATGGCTGAAATCGGCGAGTTGTTGATTCAGCCTGATACGCCGGCCCGTGTGGTGGTCGATGCCCGCAGCGGCACTGTCGTCATCGGTCAGGATGTGCAGGTTTCGACTGTCGCCGTAACCTACGGCAATGTCACGGTTCGAATCACCGAGACGCCGAATGTCTCGCAGCCTGCGCCTTTCTCGCGCGGCAGAACAGTGGTGACGCCGCAGACGCAAGTTGATGTCGCGCAGCAGGGTGGTCACATCGCGATTGTTCACGGCGCCAATTTGCGAACGCTCGTCGGGGGCCTCAATCAGATCGGCCTGCGGCCAGCCGGCATCATAGCCATCCTTCAGGCCATTAAGACCGCCGGCGCATTACAGGCTGATCTTGTCATCGAATGAACGCACGCCCGTTCATAAGGTCGGGGCAAGTTTGCAAGTGCAGGATAAGCCGCAAGGGGATCGGGGGCGCATTGTCCACGCCGCCATGACGGCGTGGCAGGCCCCGAGGATGCGGGGCATGAGGGAATATTCATTTACATCCTTGCTGCTTGGCATTGCCTTTGCGCTCGCATGTTCGTCAGGCCCGCAAAGCGCGCTGGCGAGCGAAGGTGACGCGCCTGCCGCTGCAACTTCTTCAGCCCCTCGTCAATTGCACTATCCTGAGAAAAAGCCGCGGCCCGCGGACCGCAAGAAGCTGACGGCGATGCGCAACGACGACGCGCCCGCTTCTCGCGCCGTGGCCGACATCCAGCCGAATGCCGCCGCGCGTCAGAAGCCGCACGCTGCCCTGAAACATTCGGCTGAAGCAAAGAAGCGCGAAGAAGCATCGGAGCATAAGCCGGCGCCGCTAACTCCTGCCCCTCCTGAAATCCGTCAATTTTGCTCCAACATCGCAAATTCCGCTGCCGACGCGAGGGTTGCCTGGCAGGCAGCCAGACTCATCGAACTTGATGCGAAGCTGAAGCGCCGGATTGCCGAATTCGATGTCAAGCGAGCCGAGTTCGAAGATTGGCTGCACAAGCACGATGAGGCGATGAAGCAGGCAAAGGACGATATCGTCGCCATATATTCGAAGATGCGGCCCGATGCTGCGGCATCGCAGCTCGCCGTAATGAACGACGATATGGCAGCCTCGCTTCTTGCCAAGCTCAACGCGCGGGTTGCGAGTGCGATTCTCGCCGAGATGGATCCGGGCCGCGCGGCCCGCATCGCCAACGCGATGGCGGGTCCTGTCAATCCTGTAGACGGAAAGAAATCCTGAAATGAAGCTCTGGCGTGTGATCCCGGCTGCCTTGCTGCTCGCAGGCTGCGCAGGGGATTTCACAGAAGTCGGCCGTGAACCGAAGATGAGCCCGGTGGGATCTGGCCTCACAACCGATGTGCGGCCGACGGCTGCGGCATTGTTCGTTCCGCAGCAGAGGACCCATAGTCAGTCTCTCTGGAATGGCAGCCGCACGGACCTTTTCAGCGATCAGCGCGCCTCCAAGATCGGCGATGTCATCACCGTGTTGATAGCGATCAACGACAAGGCGATCTTCGGCAATACCTCCGGCCGGGGGCAGACGTCCGAGATCAAGGGCGGCATCAACTTCACCAATCAGCAGGGCAGCACCCAGTCGCAGTGGGATCCGCAGACGGATTTGACCTCGTCTTCGACTGCGAACGGGACAGGATCGATCGACCGGTCGGAGCAGATCAATCTGTCGGTCGCTGCTGTCGTGACCGATGTGCTGCCGAATGGAAATCTGATCGTCAGTGGATCGCAGGAGGTGCGTGTCAACTACGAACTGCGCATCCTGAACGTGGCTGGCATCATTCGGCCGCTCGATATCTCGAAGAACAACACGATTTCTTATGACAAGATCGCCGAAGCGCGGATTTCCTATGGCGGCCGCGGTCGAATCATGGAAGTTCAGCAACCAGGCGTCGGCCAGCAGATCTGGGATCGAATCAAGCCAATGTAGCCTGATGCCGGGCCGCGATACGGCCGGGACAGCAAGCGGCTTGCCGCAGATCGCGAATGAATGCGGCGCGGGTTGCAATCTATGGCCTTTGGCCCGTGACGAGGCGCATGTCGTATGTTCGGTTTGCCCGCCGGAAATGAACTGACCTTTCGGGGCTGGTTGGTGACGGTGATCGTATGCACGATCATCGCCGTTGGGCTTGGCGCGGGCCTCGGGCTCAAACTCGTCGGGCAGATCAAAACGACTGAACAAAAGCAGGCAGTCCCGATGACAGGTCCTGCGCCAAAGTACGGAGCCGACACCGGTTTGATCGATCTGCCGCCTGTCATTACCAATCTCGCCAATCCGGCGAGTGCGTGGGTCAGGCTGCAAGCCTCGATCGTCTACGACAAGAAGGCCGTACCGAAGCCGCAACTGCTCGCGGCGAAAGTCGCGGAAGACGTTCTGGCCTATATGAAGACGGTCACTCTTGCGCAAATCGGCGGCGCGAGCGGGCTCGAGCATCTGCGTGAAGATCTGAACGAGCGCGCATCCATTCGCTCCGATGGCCATATCCGCGAACTCATCATCCAGTCCGTGGTGGTACAGTGAAAAGACTGGTTCTCGCCGCGACTTTTCTGATCGTGTTCACGAGCGCGGCGCTGGCCCAGACGCCAGATCTCAGCGCCCTGATTCCGCAGGGTGGTGGCAGCACCGCGGCGCGGATCATTCAGCTCGTCGCCTTGCTCACGGTGCTGTCGGTTGCGCCGGGGCTGCTCATTATGGTCACGAGCTTTACCCGGTTCATTGTCGCCCTTTCATTTTTGCGCTCGGGGCTTGGGCTGCAAAGTACGCCAGCCAATCTCATTCTCATCAGCCTTGCGTTGTTTATGACCTTTTACGTCATGTCGCCTACGTTCGATCAGGCATGGCAGGATGGCGTAAAACCGCTGATGGACAACAGCATGACGGAGCAGCAGGCTTTTCCGAAAATCATCGAGCCGTTCCGCAAGTTCATGCTGAAACAGGTGCGTGACAAGGATCTGAAAATGTTCTCAGATCTTGCTCCACCGTCCATCAAGGCGAAGCCGGGCGAAGAAGTGGACATGCGGATCCTTATTCCGGCGTTTATGATCTCGGAATTACGGCGCGGCTTCGAAATGGGCTTCCTTATCGCGCTGCCATTTCTAGTCATCGACATGATCGTTTCGACCATAACCATGTCGATGGGAATGATGATGCTGCCGCCTTCGGTCATATCGTTGCCGATCAAGCTTCTGTTTTTCATTCTTATCGACGGCTGGCACATGCTGATCGGCAGTCTCATCCGTTCCTATCACTGAGGCTGACCGAGGCGAGGAAACATTATGTCCAAATCGGCTGAGCGGTCCGTCGCCGTCGTCATTCCATCACGCCTCGACAAGAGCGGAAATGGCAGGTTTTTCATCGAGGAAGCCATCGAGGCGGCCAGCGCGCAGGTTGTTCCCCCGGGCGTCCGCATGTCCTTTTTCATCGGTATTGATGCGGATGCGATTGCCCCGGCGTTTCTTGAGCGGTCGCCGAACGTAAACTTTATCCAGAGCCACGGGCGCAGCCAGGCGGCTGCAATCAATGCCGCTGCGGCGGCTGCCTCCGGGCAAGATCACGACATCATCGCTCTGCTTGAAGATGATGATCGCTGGGAAGCAAATTTTCTGTCCTGGTCGCTCTCTTTTCTTGAGGAATGCGATTTTGTTTCCTCAAACCAACTGGAGATCGATGCGGAAGGCCGATGCATCAGGGTCAATGATTTTCCCACGCCTTCCGGCTGGATCATGTCGGCGGATCTGTGGCGGAACGTCGGGCCGTTCGACGAGTCCTTCCGATGGCATCTGGATAATGAATGGCTCGGACGGCTCGGGGCGGGGCAGGCGCGGCGCGTCCATCTTGTCGAAGCGACAGCGCCGATAACCGTCGAGACTTGCGCCCAGGTGCGGCCGTGGCTCGCCAATGTTCTGACGCAGGGCGGCCCGCACAGCACTTTGAGGCGCCACCTTTCCTCACGTCCCTTGTTGCGGCGGACAGTTCACCGCGGCTCCGGCATGTTCCGGATTGCAACAGACCCAGCGGCTGCAGCCCAGAGCCAGAACGAGTATCAGCAACTGGCTGCCCGTTACGGGCGGATTCCGTGGTAACGTTGCGAGAAACGTTTTGGATCCGCCCCGGCAGCAGGTGCGTTAAGCTTCGGGTAAGCTTTGATCCCTAAGCTCAACAGCACGGTAGATTGGGGCTGACGTGCGCCCAAAGGCATCATGCCGCTCTGCCGTACCGGCGAAAATCCGGTATGTCCCCCGAAAAAATTTATCCAACCTCAGGGACATATCATGTCAAGCAGCCTTCTCACGAATAATGCCGCAATGACGGCATTGCTGTCGTTGAACAACACGCAGCAGAGCCTTGCCAAATTCGAAAACCAGGTTTCGACCGGCTTGAAGATTGGCAGCGCCGCCGATAACGCTTCCTATTGGTCGATTGCAACCTCGATGACTTCGCAGGTCGGCGCTCTCGGCGCCGTCTCGAATGCTCTCTCCGAGAGCGGTTCGATGCTTGCCACGATGAGCGCCGCGCTTCAGTCGACGGTGTCCATCATGGACAACATCAAAAACGACCTCATCACGGCGGGTGCGGACACGGGTGACGCTTCTGCCCTTCAAAAGGTCCAGACGGACATCCAGACCCAGCAGCAGGCGCTCATCAGCATGGGCACTTCTGCTATTTTCAATAACCAGAATCTCCTCGCGGCGGCGACGGGGACGAGCGTTAACATGGTCGCCTCGTATGATGCGACCAACGGTCTGAGCTATATCACCCTGAATACGAGCAACACGGCTCTGTTCGGTACGGGCGTTTCGGCTGGCAGCACCGCCAATCTCGAAGTGACGAGCGGTGGCATCCTCGATACAAAGGGCGCCAACTTCACCGGCGCCTCGGTTCTCAGCCTCGACGTCACCGCTTCTGGCCTGACCTCCGGCGACATTTCCAACATGCTGAAGGACGTCGAAACCGCACTGAGCAGCATTGAAAGTGCAGCCAGCACGATCGGCGCGACGCAGACCAACATCACCGAGCAGCAGAACTTCGTTTCGGCTCTGTCCGACTCGCTGACGTCGGGTGTCGGCTCACTCGTCGATGCGGACATGAACCAGGCCTCGACCAGGATCTCGGCCTTGCAGGTTCAGCAGCAGCTTGGTGTCCAGGCGCTGTCGATCGCCAACTCGAACACGCAGCTCATCCTGCGCCTGTTCCAGTAAGCGACGGCTGAAATCGAGCGCTCGCGGAGGTTGGCGCGAGCGCCGCATTCCATTCTCTTTGCGCGAGATTGCAAGCCGGCTTTGGCCGGTTTGCATATCGTGGTTTTCTACGCGCTATGCGCATGAGTTTTCCATAAATTCAGACAGACGTTGCGGGGCTGCAATGGTTCCGCGCGGCGTTGCCTTTTTTTCGCCTTGAGCAATCTCCACGCAAGCTTGTCGCCGCAAAGTGGCCACATGGTTTGGGGTGGCAGAGGGCGGCATGACGGCGCTTGAACAGGCTGAGCGTTTCTGGGCTAATTTAATGAAGCTCGGGACGAAGCGGCTGATGGCGCTTGGCGCAACCGGCGTAGCTGTCTTCGCCATCGTGGCTTTCGCCGGATATTATCTGAGCCGGCCGCCTTACGAGGTTTTGTATACCGGCCTCGATCGTCAGGACACCGGCCAGATCGCTTCGGTGCTTCGCGACGCCAATGTCGGCTTTAATATATCGCCGGACGGAACGACGGTGAGCGTCACCTATGGCGATACCGCCAAAGCGCGCGCCGTGCTGGCGGAGAAGGGCTTGCCAAACAGCCCGAATACCGGTGATGAACTTTACGACAAGCTTGGATCGCTTGGCCTTACCTCTTTCATGCAGGAGGTGACGCGGGTGCGCGCGCTTGAGGGTGAACTTGCGCGCTCGATTCAGTTGATGCGCGGCGTCAAGGCCGCGCGCGTGCATCTTGTCATGCCGGATCAGGGGTCCTTCCGCCGTCAGGCAGAGCCGCCATCCGCTTCCGTCATCGTCCGCCTCAATTCGACTGATTCCAACGCGATGGCTGTGGCGATCCGCCACCTGGTCGCCGCCGCGGTTCCCGACATGACGGTCAAGGAAGTGACGGTGCTCGATACCGATGGCCATCTTCTGGCCTCCGGCGATGATCTTGCCGACGCCGCGCCGGGGCAGAAACTGACGCTTGAAAATGCGGTATCGAAGCAGGTTGAGGAAAGCATTCGCAGGACGCTCACGCCGTTTCTTGGCTTGAAGAATTTCCGGGTCAGCGTCGCGACGCGGCTGAATACCGACAAGCGGCAAACCAAGCAAACCATCTACAATCCCGATTCACGCGTTGAGCGCTCCGTCAAAATTACGAAGCAGACGCAGACATCGCAGAACTCGAGCAATCAGACGCCGACCTCCGTGACCGAGAATGTGCCGACGCAGGCATCTTCCGGGAATAACGGCAAGCAATCCAGCGATGAAAGCCAGAAGCGCGACGAACTGACAAATTATGAGATTTCGTCGAAGACCATCACGACCGTAAGCGGTGGCTTTTCGGTCGAACACATTTCCGTGGCGGTTCTCATCAACCGTCAAAGTCTGATAGCGGCGCTCGGCGGCCATGCGACGCCTGCGGCGATCGACAAGGAAATGTCCGATCTTCAGCAGCTTGTCGCGTCTGCCGCGGGAATCGACAAGGCGCGCGGCGATACGACCAAACTTTCGGTTGTCGAGTTCGCTGACGGCGGCACGGTGCTCGAACCGGTGCCGGGTCCGAGCTTCAAAGAGGTCATGCTGCATCAGACCAGAACGATCATCAATGGCGCGATCGTTCTGGTTGTTGTCTCGTTGCTTATCTGGTTCGCGGTGCGCCCGACGATCCGCATGGCGTTTGGCAACAGCAGTGATGGCGGCAGCGAGCTGCCGTTGTTCGCGCAGGCGCCGATGCTGACGGCGGATGGCTTCGAGATGCCGGAGCCTATGACGGTTCCGCTTGTCGAGGGCCTGACGAATTTCCCGGGCATGGGTGATGAGCCAAATCTGATTGGCGACCTGACTGACAGCGCGAAACGCACGCCGTTGAAACGGCTGGAACAGATCGTCGAATTTGATGAAGAGCAGGCTGCCGCCATTATGAAGCTGTGGATGCGTCAGAAAGGCGCCGCATGATGGCGCGCCCTGCCGAGTTCTATCTTGCGCGTTTCGATCTCGGCGAGAGCGTCGAGCTCTCTCTGGATCTGCTTGGCGATTCCGATCAGCCGTCCGCATGGACTCCAGAGCCTGAGGACGATCTCGAAGCGCGGATCGTCGAAGCGCGCGGCGCCGGCTATGCGGAGGGGCTCGAAGCGGCCCGGGCCGAAGCCGCTGCCGAATGCGAAGAGACCCGGCGCGCGTTTGAGGAGCGTTTCGCCGCCGAGCGGCAGAAGTGGAGCGTCGAGCAAAGCGAGGCTCTGGCGGAAAAGCTTGCGGCGGCTGTTCAGCAAATGCAGGAAACTCTCGCCGAATGTGTCGGGCAGGTCTTGCGGCCGTTCGTCATCGACTTGCTGCGCAAGCAAATGCTTGCCGATCTCGTCGAAGCTGTCGTCAGTATTTCGGCTGCCCATGAGGGCATTGCGATCAGAATTTCAGGACCGGCCGATCTTCTCGATTGCTTAAAGGAAAAGTTTGCAGCTCTGCCTCTCGCCGTGGATTACGAGGCAGGCGAAGGCGTCGATGTGCATGTCATTGCCGAGCAGACCGTGATCGAAACGAGGCTCCAGGCCTGGATCGATCTGATCAACGCGAGATCGGAGTAGCCTCGTGTCAGACGAAAAGCCTCACGAACTCCTTATTATAAAGCGGTCACGCACACATGAGGAGGCTGGCCACCTCGGCGCGTGGAAAATCGCCTTTGCCGATTTTATGACGGCCATGATGGCGTTGTTCCTCGTGCTCTGGCTGATCAGCGCAACCAATGAAAAGACCAAGGCGTCTCTCGCGCGCTACTTCAATCCCGTGAAGCTTGTCGAGATGACCACCCTGAAGCGCGGCTTGCACGATCCTGAAGAACGCGCCACCGAAGATGCTACGAGCAATGCGCCTGCGCCAGCCAAACCTGGCCCGGAGCAAAAGGCTGGGACCAAGAACCCCCAGGTGAAGAAAGGGCCGATGGCTCCCAAAGCGCATGGGCCTCACACCGCTGCAAATCCCGCCGCCTATCAGGCGAAGCATACGGAAGCTGCGTTGTTCCGCGACCCCTATGCCATCCTTGCTGAAATTGCCGCCGCCGCGCCCGCCAAACCCAAAGACACCGCGCCGCGGAATGTTGGCGCCGCCGCAAACTTTCAGGATCCATTTCAGGCAAGTGCGCCAGTGATGCCGCATATTGCTCTGCCGCAACCTGCTGGCTCCAGCCTGCCGAGCAAGCCGCCCGCAAAGAGCGAGGCGGCGAAGCCGGCTGAAGCAGCAAAAAGTCCAATGCAGCAAGCGCCAGTGGTGCAGCAGCAGGCGGCGGCAAAAATTGCGAAGCCGGCCGCTGCTCAGCAGACCGCGGCAGCCAAGACGGCAGCTAACGCCAAACCGTCGAAAATCGAGTCTGCGCCAGCCTCGGCAGTGAAGACAGAGGCTGCACCGGCGCCCGCCCATCAGGTAGAGCACCAGTCGGCGGAACAGCTTCAGGCGAAGCGTTTGCAGTCTGAAATTTCGACGGCGCTCGGCAAGGATCAAGTGCTGCCGCAAGTCCAGGTGCAATCGACATCGCGGGGCATCCTCATCAGTCTTACCGACAAATATAAATATGCGATGTTTGCGATCGGCTCGGCCGAGCCGCAAAAGAAGACCGTGAAAATCATGGAGGCGATCGCCAAAATTCTCCAGAAGGAGAAAGGCAGCATCATCATTTCGGGTCACACGGATGCGCGCCGTTACAAGTCGCGCACCTACGACAACTGGCGGCTTTCCGTCGCGCGTGCCGAAATGGCCCTCTACATGCTCGTGCGTGGCGGCCTCGACGAAAAGCGGGTGGAGCGCATCGAAGGCGCTTCCGATCACGATTTGAAGGTTCCGAAGGATCCGCTGGCGGCGGAAAACCGGCGGATCGAAATCCTCCTGCGTGAGAAAGCACCATGAGCTTTCGCAAATCTCTCGTCGTGGGACTTCTTGTTGCCGGCACGGCCGCGAGCAACTGTCTGGCGGGACAAAAGCCGCCTTATGAAATCGTTCGTTCGGTTCAGGCCTTGCACGATCAGATGGCATTAGGCAGCCGGGCGGCGCAAAGGGCCATGCCGGGTGTGCTGCGCAGGCTCGGCGGGCGTTTGATGGCTGAGAAGGCGTCGGTCTGGCGTGATCAGCGCAACGTGCGCGCCATTGTCGTTTACGTTCTCAGCGGCGGCGAAACCCGTGTTGCCCAGAAAGTTCTGGCGACCGCCAAATGCACGCCCCGGGAGAAGCATCTGATCGAGGGGGCGCTTGCTTATCTTCACGGCGACAAAACCGTGGCGAAAGCCATGCTCTCGAACATCGATCCGAGGACGCTCGATCCCTCGACTGGCAGTCAGCTCGCGCTGGCGCAGGCAACGCTGGTCGCCGAGGACAATCCGGGCAAAGCGATAAAGCTGCTGGACCTCGCGCGGGTTATCGCACCCGGAACGCTGGTGGAAGAGACCGCGCTCCGGCGGGAGATCTTCCTCGCCACGGAAACGGGCGACTTCGACAAGTTCGTGACCCTTTCGGATCAATATATGCGGCGATTCCGGCGCTCTGTTTATGCCGAAGGATTCCGCCGCAGTTTTTCGGCATCCGTTATACGCGTCAGCCAGTTCGGTACGGCCCAGCAGTTCGTGCAACTCTCCACATTGATGATGGATATGGACAGCCGCGACCGGCTTGAACTTTATCTCAAGGTCGCCCGGTCGTCGCTTGCTGCGGGAAAACTGCCTGCGGTGCATTGGGCTGCGGAGGAGGCAAAGGGATTGGCGCGCAAAAACAGCGTCGATGCCAACCGCGCCGCTCTTTACGATAGCGCCGACGCGATTCTGACGACAGGTTATGATCAAGGCCTTGCCGAGCTTCACAAGCTTAAAACGGCACATCTGCCGCATGACGATGTTTTGCTGAGAGAGGCCATGCTCGGCCTTGCCGTGCAGATCCGGCAATGGCCCGCCACCCCGGCGCAAGCAAATCAGCAGACGTTGGCCAACGCAGCGCCGCAACTGCCGCCGGATATCGCGTCGGCGAAGCTGCCCCCGACACTCACCGCGGCGGTCGGATCGGGAGACGCGCTGATCGCGTCAGCGCAAACGAGACTGACGGAAAGCGGTGCGCTCCTGGAGGAACAGTGAACAACGTCGCGAGCTTCTTGCCAAATCTGCCGGCGCGTTCTTCAGCGGTTTCGCAAGGCCCGCGAGGCGATTCGGAAGCTTTGAAAAACAGCCAGGGCGATGGCGACGGATTCGACGCCGTGCTTTCGGGCTTCTCCGGCAAACAGACGACAAATGCCGCTGCGCCAGTGCATTCCCCGAGCACGCATGGGGGAAGCAGCCGAGGTTTCAATGCGCTTCTGCCAATGACGCAAGGTTCTTCTTCAGGCGGTTCAGCAACCACGCCCAGCGCTGTCTTGCCGGGTGGAATTCCTGCGGCTGGACAATATTCAATGGGGCCTGCCTCAACGGCGGCCTTTTCGAAAATCGTTTCAAAAGATGCTGATGTCACCGGGACGCAGGCCCAGAGTGGGCACGCGGAAGATCCGTCGTCATCAGGTCTTTCCGCTGCTACAGATGAAAGCAAGCTGAAAGCGCCGCTGCCATCCCCTGCGAATGCCACGCCCGCAGAGCCGGCCGCCGAGGGGACTGGCGGAGCGCCAGCCGTGAGCGCGCCGCCCGCTCTGAAATTGTCCATAGGTACAGCAGAGACCGACACTGCCAGCCCACCCAAGCCCAATGATGTCTTGAGTTCCGGCACTCCGCCCACGAGCGCCGAGGCTACCGCCAGCGGTTCCACCACCGCCGCAGCGATAGCGGCAAGCCTGCAATCTGTTTTGCCCTCCGCTCCAGCAGGCGGCTCCACTGCGGGCAAGGGGGTGCAGAGCGATCGTTCGACAGCCGGAACATCAAAATCGCCGGACAAGAAATCTTCAAAATCAGATACGTCCAACTCAGGCGTTGTCGATACGACCGCGCAGGCGGCGATGGCGGCGAGCATTGCGGCTGTTCCACCACCGCAGGCTGTTCCAGCCGGATCGGACGGTTCAAAAAACCAGAAGCCTGCGGTTGCGTCGCAAATCAATGTGACGGCGCAATTGGCGACGGACACTGACGTTTCGCCAGTCGCTGATCAGGCCCAAACGGATGCGGTTTCGCCCGACAGCTTTGCCGCTTCCGCGACAATGACGGTGACGACCATTTCTTCGGCCACCCATTTCGCGCCGGTCGCCCGGCTTTCTCCGGTTCAGCAGATCGCCGACGCGGTGGTTGGCGCGATGCCTGATCTTTCCCAGACTGCCGCCGGGTTACCTGTTTCCGACTCGGCAGATGTTGCCGGGCCGACCGATTCAGCCGCGGCCGACATGCCGTCAGATCCGGCCGCCGCCGCTGGTGGCGGACCCGTGAAAACACTCAATCTGGAACTCGAACCGCCGAGCCTCGGAACCGTGACCATCACGCTCAATCTGACGCCGGACGGGCTCGATGTGCAGCTTGCGGCAAGCCAGTCCTCGACGATGAACCTCATCGACAAGGATAAGGACAGTCTGTCCGATCAGCTTCGCCAGTCGGGCTATTCGGTCACCAGCATGGCTGTGACGCTTGGCAGCCATAACGGATCGAACGTCGCCAATAATGGATCTGCCGCGCAGAATCCGAATGGCCAGGCCGCATCGCAAAGCGGCAGCCAGCCGATGTCTTATGGTGGATCGTCCAATGGAAACGGCAGTTCCCAGAACAATGCCCGCAACGGCTCCGGCGGTTCCGCCTACACGCAGGGGGCGATTGGCGGCGCGGCGGGCAGCGAGGCGGCTGCTCCCTCTCGCCGGGTTGCTGCTGGCGATCTCTACCTTTAACCGGAGCTACGCGACGCCCAGCGATTCCACGGTCTGCGAAAGCGAAATGACGCGAGCAGCCAGGAAGTACGACGTGCCATTGGGTGTGCTCTATGCGGTCGCTTTAACCGAGACGGGGAAGCGGGGCTCGCTGCACCCATTCGCCTTGAATATCGAAGGCGCCTCCTATTTTTCGAGCTCGCTGAAGGAGGCTTTGCAGCGCTTCGAGCAGGCGCGAAAGGCGGGCGCCAAGCTGATCGACATCGGCTGCATGCAGATCAACTATTATTATCACGGGAGCCACTTCGCCTCCGTGGTCGCAATGTTCGATCCGCACCAAAACGTCGATTACGCCGCTCGATACCTGAAGAGCCTCCGACAAAAAGAAGGTAGCTGGACACTGGCCGCCGCCCGCTACCATGCAGGCCCCAACAATGATCCGGCCCAAAAGCAATATGTCTGCGCTGTGATCGGCAACATGGTCGCCAGCGGCTTTGGGCGGTGGACGGCTGCTGCCCACACTTTTTGCCAGTAATACATATCAAAATGACGTAGCGACTCGGTCTTGCGACTCCTGCGAGTCTGGTTTCCATTTTGGTCAGCAAGAATAATCGAACTTGGACTCCGTAACGTTTGACGAACTCTATTTGTGCGTTAAAACTTTCTTATAGTTAATCACCTGATTCGGGGGGCGATTCGGTGCTGGTGATCGTTGACGAGAGGGAGATCGTTACGGCCGGATATGCGTGTCGGTTCGGCAACGAAGGCGTGTCCGCTGCGCGGTTCAGCACGGACGAGTTTCGTGAGTGGGTCACGACCGTATCCGATACGGATCTTTATGCCGTCGAGGCGTTCCTTCTTGGCGACTGTCATGACCGTGGAGTTTTACCAAAGATGATTCGGGAACGCTCGCGTGCCCCGGTCATTGCAATGAACGAAGCTCCCTCGCTGGAGCAGACTCTGGATTTGTTTGCGGCCGGGGTCGACGATGTGGTGCGCAAGCCGATTCATGTCCGCGAGATTCTCGCGCGCGTCGGGGCGATAAGACGTCGCCTCGAGGCTTTGCAGGATCATGCGGTGATCGGCGACATGCGGGTTTATTTCGATGGCCGCGATCCCGAGATCAAGGGCATCGTGGTGCCGCTGCCGCGCCGCGAGCGGCGGATCCTCGAATATCTCGTCGCTAACCGCGGCAGGCGGGTAAGCAAGGCGCAGATCTTCAATTCCATCTACGGCATCTTTGATGAAAACGTCGAAGAGAACGTCGTCGAAAGCCACATCAGCAAATTGCGAAAGAAGCTGCGCCGCCATCTCGGCCGCGATCCTATCAGCTCTGTGCGCTATCTCGGCTACCGTCTCGCCGACCAGGCCTGATGCTTGTCTGAAAGGCTGTGGTGCGATCGCGATACGCTCAGGCCTGAGCCGGTCTGGGCGTATGTAGCGGGATCGGTTCAATAATCAGGGTGGGATTTTCACGAAAACCGGTGCCCGCTTTTCGTGTCTCGCTCTGTGTGCTGCGGCCGTCTTCCGGCGATCGCAAGGCTCACGCAAGTTCATCGCCATCTAATCGTCTGAGACAGGTTTGGAGAATCAAGGATGAGTCTCTTTAGCGCCATGATGGCGAGCGTTTCGGGCATGCAGGCTCAGGCGAATATGCTGTCGACCATTTCCGACAACATTTCCAACTCGGGCACGAACGGCTACAAGGAGGCTACGGCAAGCTTCGAGGATATGCTCAGCCAGGTCAGCACAACGTCCTACAGCGCGGGTGGCGTGGGGACTGTCATCGGCTATGGAATCTCCTCTCAGGGCGAGTTGACGAGCGCCAGTGCGCCCACCGATCTTGCGATCAGCGGTAACGGCTTTTTTGTCGTTCAGAACACCAGCGGCGATACATATCTGACGCGCGCGGGCGATTTCAAACCGGACGTCAACGGCAAGCTCGTGAATAGCGAAGGCTATACGTTGATGGGTTATCCCGTAACTGCGACGACGACGTCGTCGCCGGGTTCGGTGAGCCAACTGACGCCGATCACCATTTCGACGGCCGGTCGTGCGCCTACGGCGACGACCTCGGGCACCTTTGTCGCAAACCTGCCGGCGGGCGACTCGATCGATACTGGCACCACGCCTTCCGCCAACACGGCTGCCTCAACTTATACGGAGAAAAGTTCGTTCACGACCTACGACGATCTCGGCAATCCCGTGACGCTCGATGTCTACTTCACCAAGACGGGCGCGAATACCTGGGAAGCCGATGTCTATAATGCAGCGGATGCTGCGTCGGGTGGCGGGTTCCCTTACAGCTCCGCGGCTCTTACGACGCAGACATTGAGCTTCTCTGGAACGACGGGCGACCTAACCAGTGGTTCGCCGCTTGCCTTTACGGTTCCGGGCGGGCAGGCGGTCAACGTCGATGTTTCTGGCATGACGCAAGTGGCGGGCACTGGCCTTTCGACGAACGAAAACGCGATGAACGGCAATGCGCCGGCTTCCTATTCGAGCATTTCCATCGGCACAGACGGGACGGTCTCCGAGGTCTATTCCGATGGCACGACGCAGGCGATAGCGCGAATTCCACTCGGAACTGTTGCGAGCGTCAATAGCCTCACGCCTCATGCGGGGCAGACCTATTCCGCCAATCCCAATTCGGGCGATATCGTTATTGGCACTGCCGGGCAGAATGGCTTCGGCACAGTTAATGCGAACGAGCTTGAATCCTCCACCGTCGATCTCGCATCGGAGCTCACTAACATGGTGGTCGCGCAGAATTCCTATTCCGCCAACTCCAAGGCCTTCCAGACGGGATCGGATATGGTGACTACGCTCATCAACATGTTGAAATAGCCTTTCCGCTTTCTGTTCAACTCGAGTCCTGAGATGAATCTTACTACGGCTACCAACGCCGCCAACGCTGCGCTGGCCACTATATCGGCTGAATCGTCGGTCCTGTCGCGCAACATCGCCGGGATCAACAACGGGGGGAGTTTCTCCCGCAAGATCGCCAATATCGCGACGACAGCGAGTGGCAGCGTTGCGCTCACGTCGATCACGAATGCGCAAAATAAAGCGTTGTTCGAAAGCGTTTTGGGAGCCACATCGTCATCGGCATCGCAAAGTGCAATCCTTGCCGGGCTGACCACGCTTCAGAGTGCGATGGGTGATACTGACAGCACCAATTCGCCATCATCGGAAATCAGCGCTCTTACCAGTGCCGTCCAGACATATGAGGCATCGCCGAGCGATGCCAGTCTGGCGGCCTCCGTCGTCACGGCTGCGGATTCGCTTGCGACAACGCTTAACAATGCGAGTGCGACGGTTCAGCAACTGCGCGAGCAGACCGACTCGCAAATGGCGTCATCCGTTTCGCAGATCAATTCACTTCTGTCGCAATTCCAGACCGTCAATTCGCAAATCGTCTCCGCGACAGCAATGGGGAACGATGTTACCGATCTTGAAGATACGCGTAACACGGTTTTGACGCAGCTTTCACAACAGATTGGAATTTCGACCACGACCGGCGCAAATGGCGACATGTCCATTTATACGGACAGCGGCGTCACGCTATTCCAGGGTGGCCGTGCGCGTTCAGTCACCTTTCAGCCGACTTCGACCTATACGCCTGCGACGACAGGCAATGCTGTCTATATCGATGGCGTGGCGGTAACAGGCACGTCTGCGACGATGCCGATTCAGTCGGGCGCGCTGGCCGGCCTCGGCAATTTGCGCGACACGATCGCGGTCACTTACCAGACGCAACTCGATCAGGTCGCGCAAGGGCTCATCAGCTCTTTTGCCGAGACAGATCCTTCTGGCTCAGGTACGACTCTTGCGGGTCTCTTCACGAACGCCGGAAGCACGGCCGTCCCTTCCGCAACGTCAAACACGGGTCTTGCCGGCGCCATTTCGGTAAACGCCGCTGTCGATCCGAGCCAGGGCGGAAACGCCACGCTGCTGCGTGATGGCATCAATTTCACTTATAATACGACCGGTGCGGCGAGTTATTCGACGCAGTTGCAGCAACTGCTCACCAATCTCTCGAGCTCACAGACCTTCAATTCGGCTGGTCAGATCGGTACAAGCAATTCCGTCAGCGGCTATGCCGGAGCCTCTGCGAGTTGGCTCAATGGCCAGCTTCAGAGCGCGACATCGGAAAGTTCCTATCAGAGCACTTTGCTGAGCAATTCGACGACGGCTCTCTCCAACGCAACCGGCGTCAATCTCGATGATGAGATGTCGCAAATGCTCGACCTTGAAAACTCCTATTCGGCATCGTCGAAACTCTTGACCACGATCAACCAGATGTTCGCCGATCTCACCAACGCCATCAACCCGACGGCAGTCTAATGAGCTCCTATATCTCATCCTACTCGATTTCGTCGGCGCTGCGGCAGTCTGTCCTCAACGCACAGAAGAATCTTGCGACCGCGGAGCAGGAAGTCTCGACCGGGACATATGCGAATGTCGGGCTTCAGCTCGGGGAATCGACGAACCAGGATCTTTCCTTGCGTTCCGAAGAGTCGATGCTGGAAACGATCACGGCGACGAACGGTATGGTTTCCACACGCCTGTCATCGACGCAGACCATTCTTGGCAATTTGCAGACGAACGCGCAAGACTTTTTGAACTCGCTGATATCGTCCACCGGAACGAGTTCGGCGAACAGTTTGCAGGCTACCGCGCAAGTCGATCTTCAATCGCTTGTGTCCAATCTGAACACCTCCGTCAGCGGGCAATATATTTTTGGCGGCATTAACTCCGGAACGCAGCCGATTACGGATTATTATGCGTCTGGATCGCCAAATCAGGCCGCAGTCGATAGCGCCTTTTCGAGCACTTTCGGTTTCTCGCAATCCTCCGCGAGCGTGTCCTCGATCACAGGCACGCAGATGCAGAGTTTTCTGAACACGCAATTTCCGACCTTGTTCCAGGGATCCAATTGGACGAGCGACTGGTCGTCGGCATCGGATACCGCGATGTCGAGCCAGATTTCAGATACGCAAACCGCAGACACATCCGTCAGCGCCAATCAGTCCGCTTTCCAGGATCTGGCGCAGGCCTATGCGATGGTGGCTAACCTCGGTACGCAGAATCTGAGCGCCGATGCTCTCAATGCGGTGACGACCACAGCGACAGCTCTCGTGCAGAAAGCCATTACCGGGCTGACGAATATGCAAACCAGCGTAGGGCTCGTTCAAAGCAATGTGTCGAACGCAACCGATCAGATGTCGGTTCAGATGAGCATATTGACGACCCAGATCAACAATCTCGAAGATGTCGATCCCTATGAAGCTTCCACTCAGGTGACGAATTTGCAAACACAGATCGAGACCGCTTATTCGCTGACGGCGCAGCTTCAGAAGCTGAGCCTCGTGAACTATCTTTGAGTCCATTGGGCCGCGGGGAGTAGGATACGGCGATGTATCAATTTTCATACGCCGAAATTCAGGAAGATGATGCTCAGGATGCGCGCTCGCGTGAGCGCCAGGCAATGCAGCGGGGTCTTGATCTTCTCGAAATTGCGAGCCGCAAGGGCGTTCGCTCGATGGAGGCGGCGGAAGCCCTGAACTACGTCAACCAGCTTTGGCGCATCTTCATGGAGGATCTTGCCAAGCCTGAGAACAATTTGCCCGACGCATTGCGCGCCGAACTCATCTCGATTGGCCTCTGGATCACCCAGGAAGTGCAGAATATGCGGCTTGGCAAATCCGACAACTTCGAAGGGCTGATCGAAATCTGCACGATTATCCGGGATGGCCTTAACTGAGGCGGGAAGATGCATATTTCGTTGCGTGCAGGCGAGAAATTTTACATTAACGGCGCGGTCGTCCGCGTCGATCGTAAGGTTTCGATCGAGCTGCTCAATGATGCGACCTTTTTGCTGGAAGCGCATGTGATGCGTGTCGACGAAGTGACGACACCGTTGCGTCAGCTTTATTTCATCGTGCAGATTATGTTGATGAATCCGGCGGATACGCCGGCCGCGAGCCAGATGTTCGCGAACGCTCTCGCAGTCAATCGGAAGAATTTCGACCAGGGCGAAATTGCGAAAGGTCTGTCGCAAGTCGAGCGTCTTGTTTGGGAAAATCGAAAATTCGAGGCTTTGAAGACAATCCGTGCTCTGCTGCCGCTTGAAGCCGAGACTCTCGGCAAGGACAAGGTTCTGACGCCCGAGCAGGCAGCCTAGCGGGTTAAGGGAGATGTGCCATGACTGTCGGTCCGACACAGCCTGTATCGAACACAAATAGCAACTCTGCGACGAATGCGGCGGCGGCCTCCGCCACAGTCAACTACAACCAGTTTTTGCAGCTCCTCGTCGCCGAACTGCAAAACCAGGATCCGACCTCTCCGACGGATCCGACGCAATATATGAGTCAGCTTGCGTCGTTTTCTTCGGTCGAGCAGCAGATCCAGACGAATTCGAAACTGGATACGATGCTGACGTCTTCCGCGCTCACGCAGGCGGAATTACTGATCGGCCAGACGATCAGTTCAGCCGACGGCTCGGCGAGCGGAACGGTCACTTCTGTTTCGTTGTCTTCAGCAGGCGGCGTAAGCGCAAACCTGAACAACGGCACCTCGATTCCTTTGACGACTGGCGGCAGTGGCGCGACGTCCACGACTTTGAGTGACGGCTCGACCTTCCAATTGCCCACCGGCGTAATCATCGAATGACATGAATGAAGCCGACGCCCTGGAGCTGATGCGCTCCGCGATCTGGACTGTCCTCGTCGTCACCGGGCCGGCCATCGGCGCTGCCATGGTGGTTGGCATCATCATCGCCCTGTTCCAGGCGCTGACGCAAATTCAGGAGATGACCCTTACCTTCGTGCCGAAGATACTGGTTGTTTTTGCCGTTCTGATGATCAGCGCTTCGTTTATCGGCAGCGAGATTTACGTCTTTACCCAGCAAGCCTATTCACGCATCGAAAACGGCTTTTGATCCGCGCTGCATTGGCTTCGGCCACTTTCAGGCAAGCTTGCATCCTCACAATAGACTTGTATTGCCGGGCTGCGCCTTTCGTGGTGGCGGCGGGCATGGCGCATGTCCGCAAGATGACGTGTTGTTGAGGAAAGGGTCGATCCATGGCGGGAGCAGCGGCCGGCGCGCCGACGTTGGCCGAGCGCAAAGGATCGAGAGATGTCGCCTTTGCTGCGGGCATCATCGCGATTCTGACGATCTTCTTCCTGCCGATACCGGCATTCGCGATCGATATCGGACTCGCCTTTTCGATTGCGCTGTCCGTGCTGATCCTGATGGTGTCGCTCTGGATTCAGCGGCCGCTTGATTTCTCGTCGTTTCCGACAGTTCTTCTCGTCGCGACTTTGTTGCGGCTGTCGCTCAACATAGCGACGACGCGTCTTATCCTCTCGAATGGGCCTGAGGGAACCAACGCCGCCGGCTATATCATCGGCGGCTTCGCCAGGCTCGTGATGAGTGGCGACTTCGTCATCGGCCTTATCGTTTTCACCATATTGATCACCGTTAATTTCGTGGTGATCACCAAAGGCGCGACCCGTATCGCGGAAGTCGGCGCGCGATTTACGCTCGATGCGATTCCCGGCAAGCAAATGGCGATCGATGCCGATCTCCACGCCGGCGTTATCGACGAGAAGGAGGCACAAGTCCGTCGCCGTGAACTCGAGGAGGAAAGCGCCTTTTTCGGCTCCATGGACGGCGCCTCGAAATTCGTGCGCGGCGATGCGATCGCAGGCCTCATCATTCTGGCGGTCAATATTTTCGGCGGCATCGTTATCGGCGCGACGCGGCACAATATGCCGTTGTCACAGGCCGCCGACGTATTCACCAAGCTTTCGGTTGGCGACGGTCTCGTTTCGCAGATCCCGTCGCTGATCGTTTCGCTGGCGGCTGGCCTTCTTGTTTCGAAGGGCGGGACGAGAGGTTCGGCCGAGCAGGCGGTGTTGGGCCAGCTCGTCAAATATCCCAAAGCTTTGTTCGTCGCCGCTCTGTTGATGTTTCTTCTGGCAGTTGTCCCGGGTCTGCCGTTTTTCCCCTTCGCCATGCTTGGCTCGCTTCTGGCTTTTGTCGGCTATGCGGTTCCGTTGCGGCTCGCGCGTGATCATGCAGCGGAAGTAGCGCGCAAGACCGCAGCCGATTTGCAGGCGCAGAAAGAGGCGAAGGAATCCGTCAGGGAGTCGCTGAAATCGGTTGAGATCGAACTCTGCCTCGGCAAGCAGCTTTCTGCGAAATTGCTGCTTTCGCAGGGCGAACTGGTGCATCGCGTCACCAAGATGCGGCGCAAATTCGCCCAGCAATACGGATTCGTCGTTCCCGACATCAAGGTGTCGGACAATCTTTCCCTGCCGCCGAAGTCATACCATATCAAAATCCACGGCGCGGCCGTGTCATCGCATGAATTGAAGCTTGGGAATCTTCTGGTTGTCACCGGCGACGGGCGCAAGCCGGACCTTCCTGGCGAGGACGGACGTGAGCCGGCCTTCGGCATGAAAGCGGTCTGGATTTCCGATGCTTACGCCAACGAACTGAAGCGGCAGGGCTTCCGCGCTATCGATACTATGTCGGTGCTTCTCACCCATTTAAGCGAAGTGATCCGTAACAATCTTTCGCAGCTTCTGTCTTACAAGGACATGCGTTCGCTGCTCGATCAGCTCGGACCTGAATACAAGCGATTGCTCGAGGATATCTGTCCTTCACAGATCTCTTATTCAGGGCTTCAGGCGGTGCTCAAGCTTTTGCTGGCCGAGCGCGTTTCGATCAGGAATTTGCAATTGATCCTTGAGGCGGTTGCGGAAATCGTGCCGCATGTGCGCCGTGCAGAGCAGGTGACGGAGCATGTGCGGATGCGGATCGCGCAGCAGATCTGCGGCGATCTCATGGATGGCGATGCGCTCAAGGTGCTGCGGCTCGGCAGCCGCTGGGATCTCGCCTTCCATCAGGCGCTCAGGCGCGACGCGAAAGGAGATATCGTCGAATTTGATCTCGATCCGGCGATGGTCGAGCAGTTCGGCGCGGAAGCGGCGCCGGCGATCCGCGAGCGCATGGATAAGGGGCATTCCTTTGTGCTTGTAACGACGCCTGAGGCGCGCCCCTATGTCCGCATGGTTGTCGAGCGTCTGTTCGCAACCCTGCCGGTGCTTTCGCACCTCGAAATTGCCAGAGGCGTCGAAATCCGCACGCTCGGCGCGATCTCGTGACGAACATAGGCTCTGATACGGTTCTGTCCGCGTTTATTCTGTTTTGCCGGATCGGCGCCTGCCTGATGCTGATGCCGGGCTTCTCAAGTCCGCGGGTTCCGGTTGTCGTCAGATTGTTTTTGACTGTCGCAATCACGCTTGTTTTTGTGCCCCTGCTTGGCGCCGACGTCGTCAAGCTGATCGACAAGGCAACGCCATTCCGGCTGTTGCACATCATCGTCACCGAATCTCTCATCGGCGGAATGATCGGCTTCATGGGGCGGATTTTCTTCGCCGCGCTCGAAACGCTCGGCTCGGCCATCGCCCAGGAAATCGGTCTTTCAAACTCGCTCGGCGCGCCAGTTGAGGATGACAGCGAATCCCTGCCGACCGTCGCAACCTTTTTGACTCTTTTGGCAACGACGTTGCTGTTCGTTACCGATCTGCATTGGGAGATCCTGCGCGGAATCATCGCTTCCTACCACGCCTTGCCGATCGCCGGGGGCTTTCCGACGCAATTCGGGATGGTTCAAATCGCGAATGTTCTGGATACGTCGTTTCTTCTGGCGTTGCGGATTGCAAGCCCCTTCATCGTCTTTTCACTCATCGTCAATCTTGGCATCGGTCTGGCCAATCGGCTGACGCCGCAAATTCACGTCTACTTCATGGCGACTCCGATTGTCGTATTTGCGGGCCTGTTGCTCTTCTATTTCACCTTCCGGCAACTGGCGGAAATGTTCATGGCGGGGTTTGCCTCATGGCTTATGAACGGGTGAGCCGATGCGCCAACGGCTGAAGTCTCTGCAACGACTTCTCTCCGTGCAGAAGGACATCCACAAGCTGGCAGAATGGCGCTTCGCGGCCATCGAAAACAAGCTGGCTGTCCTGCACGAAGAAGAAAAGCGGCTTTTGTCCTATCTCGATGACGAGCGTTTTTTCACCGTCGCCTATACGAAGACCATCGTTGAAAAATTGCGCGCCCTGGCTGAAGCCGAAGAACGATTCCTGCGCGAGCGTGAAGCGCAAACAAAAATCCTCATAGAAGGTGCGCGGCGCATGGGGCAGGTCGCTCATGCCACCGAGGCGGTCGCCAGAGATTGCCGCCGCGCCGAAGAGCGGCGCGAGCTCGAAGCCGCGATTGAAGCCACACTCAACCGCCAGATGGCCAAAAACTGAGCCTGCGCAAGCCTCCCGTAAGCTCGCTCCCCCATTCTGACAACCTGACCCATATCCGGGATAGGAGCCATTTTCGTTCGGCGCCTGGTTCCTGGGAGGAATAAAGTGTCCATCAAGCCGCCTTCCGATCTTCTGCTGGATGTCGTGAGGGCTGCCGACCCTGCTACGTCCGCCGCCGCCACCGAAAGGCTGGCGAAGATCGCAGCGAGCGGCGGCAATTCGGATGCAGGCTTTTCAACAATTCTCAGCGAGGTCGGGACGCCGTCTGCGCACCCAATGAATCCCACTGGCCTGGCGACTCAGGCTCCGCCATCGCGGTTTTCAAAGCCGCCGGTCGACGCCAACAAGAAAGCCTATCAGGGACTTGAGGCGCTGCTTCTGCAAAAGCTCGTCGAAACCATGCTGCCGCAAGACAGCGATCTGTTTGGCGGCGAGGGCGCCGGTACGATCTGGCGTTCGATGCTGGCCCAGCAGCTTGGGACATCGCTGTCCAAAAAGGTGGATCTCGGCATAGCGCCGAAATATCTCCATCTCGGACATCGCGCGCGCCAGGTCGCTGCGGACAGTGGAGCAGGGCCGCCGCTTGATGAAATTCTCCATGTCGTTCCGAAGCAGACTTGACAATGACAGGCGGCGAAAAGGCAATGAACGGAGCTGTTGCGCGAGCCACCGGGGCGGAGACGGCTGATCAATCGGAGACTCCGCGCATCGGCATCTTGCGCGAGACTCTGAGGGAGACGATCCTTCGCATCTCCCGCGTGGTCGATCTGGAGACGGAGACGCTGCGGAGCTACCGGCCCATCGATCTGGCAAGCTATAATCATCAAAAGAGTCATGGCCTGCTGGAGCTGACCCGCGCATTGCGGGCCTTCGAACCTAATCCGCTGGAGCCGGAGCTTTTGCAGAATCTCGCCGAACTGCGCGGGAAGCTTGAGAACAATCTTGCCGTATTGGACATTCACCTCAAGGCGGTGCGTCAGGTCTCCGCGCTCATCGCACGCGCGATCGAGGAGGATAGTTCGGACGGCACCTATTCCGCTTCGATCAACCGGTCGGCGCGACAGGCATGATACGGCTCTTCGCCACTTGCATCTGGATCTGTCTCATTACCGTCAGCGCCGGATACGCCGCTGCGACCTGGAAGCTCAGGGTTGCTGCGGCGGCAGCGGCCCCGCATGTCGAAAAACTCCAGTATCATAAGACGCGGATTCTCAATGTGCCGATGATCGCCAATGGCGCGGTGCAGGGCTATGTCGTGGTGCAACTGGGTTATACCGAGACAAAGAAGGCCGCTTCCCTTCCGGTGCCTCCGGATGCGTTTCTGCTCGATGAGGCTTTCCGGCTGATCTATTCGGATCCGACTCTCGATTTCCGGCATCTCGAAAAATACAACATCGCCAAATTCACGCATGAACTCGTGAAGCGTGTGAATCGCAGATTGAACGAGGATGCGATCAAGGAAATCCTGGTCGAGGAAATCAACTTCGTTTCCAGCAAGGATATTTCACGGTGATGAACTGGCCGGTTTGCCGCCGTATTTCTGTCGGGGGATAAAATGACATTTTCGCGCTTGACGTGGACGGGCCTCATGGTTGTCGCGCTCGGTTGGGCTTTATTGCTCTCGGGCAATTCCGCGACGGAAGAGGTTCTACGGGTTTTCGGCCGTGCGAGCGCGCCGCTGAATTTTACGCTGATCGGGCAGGCAACGATTCTGACGGGCTTCGGCCTCGCCATACTCGGAGCATTGCAGACAGGTTTCGGAACCTTGAAACAATTCTTCGACACGGTGCTCGAACGAACCGCGCAAAATGCGAGGATCGCCGCGGAAGCGCCGCAGCAGCCATCACCATCACCATCGCCATCGCCATCGCCGAAAAAAGTGGTCGAGCGCGGCACGCTCAGGGATCGTTCCTACATGCGATTTGGCGACGGGACGATCGAGATCGAGACTCTGCTCGGCTTGCGGCGGTTTGCCTCCATTCAGGAAGCCAGAGAATTCATCGGCAATTGAAGCGGATTGGATCGCTATCGGTCGCGATAGCGATCGCGTCAGCCAAGCTCCGCAAAAGCAAATCGGCTTAACTTCTTCCGAATAGAGCGTGCTTCCGGCTTTGACCTGTCAGAGTCGAGTGGGCTCCAGATGGTTCGCTGCAAAATAGAGCGATCGAGGAGAGGCAGCATGGCCGGGCCGGTGACGAAACCGCGTCTGATGCAAGGGGCTACCGTGGCAATAAGGGCGGGGCGCCCAAGGGCAATGCAATCAAGCGCAATGCAGTCAAGCGCGCCGGCGCCAAAAAGCGCGCCGCGCCGGCTCAAGATCGGTCTTTCCGCAATCGATCGCGCCGTTGTCACATCTGGCGTTCTGGCCGCGATCGCTTCGGCCTCCTTTGCGATTTATATGGTCGCCACCCCTCATCGTCCCATGTTTAACGGTGTCGAACATCTTATGATCTTCGCGCAGCCCAATCGCGGCTCCATGCAGCCGCTGATCGCGCGCGTGCCCAAACCGGCAGACGATCAGGGAATCGACTTCACTGCCACCGGCACGATTCCGAACGAAGGAAAAGCGCCTGCTCCGCCGGACTACACCTTGCCGGCGATAAACCCGGCGGAACGGATCCTGTCGGAATTCACCTTGCGAGGCGTTAACGGCAGCAGCGCTATGGTGGAGGATGCCGATGGAGTCTATCGCGTCGAAATAGGTTCAGTGCTTCCGGGCGGCGGTGGCCGGGTGCTGGCAATCGAATGGCGGCAGGGACGATTCGTCGTGCTCACCACACGCGGCATCATCCGCGAGGCGCAGCCCTGATTTCTTGGCCCGGATTCCCGCTTTTCAGCGGACGATGCGGCTCGTCTTTATCCCGAGCCTGTAAAGCTCGGGTCGCGTTAGATCCTGCGGTTCGATTTCCCGCAACAGCTTGATGCCGATTTCGCGGCCCCGTTGCCATGCGACTGACGCTTCGAACAAGCGCCTGGTGACGTCGTCGAAAAAGCGGATGCGCTTTGGCAGAACAACAGGATTGGAGAGTCGCAACCGCGCGCCGCGCGCGGAGCGATCAGCGGTCTGACTCTCGCTTACGACATAGGTGCGGCCATCGACGATCTTGCCGGAGCGCAGATGCGTTCCCCAGCGCCGTTCCGTTCTCTTGTCGCGCCCCTTCGCCGGCGCAGGAGCAGGTTTTGGCGCAGGCGTCAGCACCACATAGGCCACGTCTGAACTGCCGGGTGCTGGCAGACGCGCGACCTTGACTCCGTCGAGAGTCTGAAGAGCCTTGGCCGCAGGCGGGGATTGACGCATTGACGCGAACTCGCAGCAGAAAATCTGGCTGAAAGGATAATCTTATTCCCCTCAAAAGGCATTGCTGCTTCGCCGATTGTGGTAAATGCGCGGACATATTATGCTATGTCGTTTACGATATAGCACGTCAGCCGACGGTTTCGGCGAGACGCGCCGCGCAAAAAGGGCGATCTGCCCGCCATAAAGGAGTGATTGATGTTCAAGTCGATACGCCTGCCGTTTGCGGCATTTTGCTTTGCGTTCATGTCAGGTCTGATCAGCCTGCCGGAGCAAAGCGCTGCGCAACAGGCCAAACCCGGTCCGGTTATTTTCGCTGCGGCCAGCATGCGGACGGCGCTCGACGCCATTTCGGCCGATTTCACGAAAAAAACCGGCTATGCTCCGAAAATCTCTTATGGATCGTCAGGCGTGCTCGCAAAGCAGATCAACCAGGCCGCTCCCGCCGATATCTTCATTTCAGCTAATCTGAAATGGATGGATTATCTTGATAAGGCGAAACTTTTGCGGCCTGGCACGCGGCGCAATCTGCTCGGCAACGCGCTGGTTCTCATCGAGCCTGCCGACGCGAACGCCAAACTCAAGATTGCTCCCGGCTTTCCGCTTGCCGCGGCGCTCGGCAATGGCAAGCTTGCCGTTTGCACCATCGCCTCCTGTCCGGCGGGCATTTACGGCAAACAGGCTCTGGTGAGCCTCGGGGTGTTCAAGGATGTCGAGCCGAAACTCGCTCAGGCCGCGAATGTCCGCAGTGCATTGGTGCTTGTTGCCCGTGGCGAAGCGAAATTCGGCATCGTCTATGCGACCGACGCAAAGGCCGAACCGAAGGTGAAAGTTGTGGATACGTTCCCGGAGTCGAGCCACAAATCAATCGTTTACCCTATTGCCATACTTAAAAGTTCTACGAATCCCGAAGCAGCACGCTTTGTTGCCTTTATGACATCGCAAGTTGCTGTCAGGATTCTGACGGGCCAGGGCTTCACTGTTCTCGAACACTGAGCGGAGCAATCTGCGCAGATGGAGAGATGGATCCGGTCCTTCGTTCAAGGAAGCTTCGGCTTCTCGCACATCGGGGGCTTTTATGACGAAGAAATTGTCTCTCTTTCTCTGCACCTGCGCGATTGCATTGGTGCCGGTCTGTGCGCAAGCGCATGAAAGGCTCGTCGATGGAGCCGGCGGGGCTCTTGCTGGCGCTCTCGTCGCTGGTCCCGTCGGGTTGGTCGCTGGAGGGATCATCGGCTATTCTGCCGGCCCGAATATTGCGCGTGGAATGGGCCTGAAGGGTCATCACAGGCATCACCACCACCATCATCACCGGCATCACTAGCTGAAAGCTGCGATGACGGTTTCAATGGGAAGAAACAGGATTCGGCTGTCTTCCGGGTACTCAATGAACTCAGCGCATCGCAGATAGAATCGCTTCGCCGCATCATCCTTGGCGTGGATCAGCACGGCTCCGATGCCGATGCTTTGGGATACCGCCGCGATTCGGCGCAACGCATCCGAAACAAGATCGGCGCCAAGGCCCTTGCCCGCATATTCGCGGCTGACCGCCAGTCTTCCGATGACCGAAACCGGAATCGTGTCCGGCGCATTCCGCCGCACTTTGCCTGGCGCGGCAGCACGCTCAATAGCGCCAGCCGAGATGCAGAAATAGGCGACGACCCGATTGCTTTCGCAAACAACATAGGTGCGTGAAAACCGATTTTCATTCTTCAGGGCGCGGTGGCACAGCCAGTCGTTGAGCGCAGGTTTACCGCAGTCGAAGCCTGAAACGTCGTGCTCGGCTGTGAGGGGAACGGGAGCCGACAGCCGATATTCGCGGCCGCGCGACGCGTCGTCTACTTCTGCCATGCCGGCTTCCGGCGCAGGAGCGACCTTAGCTTCGGTCCCGGCGCGGGAGGATTGTCGAGCGCTCGGATGAAGGCATCGTAGCGCCCTGAATTGAGAACAAACAGGCGTTGGTCGAGCAGCACATCGATCGCTTGTAATCGAGCGCTTTCGACCATGAAATCGGTCCGTGTCTTGCCGAGAATCGCCGCTGCGTCATCGATGAGTTGGCGCGTATTCGCCTCGATGCGCAGATTGATGCTTCCCTTGGTGTCAGTCGCACCCGGACGCTCTGCAACCGCAACGGCTGAAGAGTCCCGAGTTCCCGGCGATGGCGAACTGGATTTTGACATAGGCTGAAACATGATGATCTGTATACACAATGTCAATACTGATACCTTAAGCCAGGCCATGACTTTTGATGCGGGAATGTCTCGAGGGGTCCGCGATTTTGTCGAACCTTTTTCAGCCCTCTTGTCATGGCGCGGTATTTCGGCTTTCGGATCGCTGTGCGCCGGCCCGAGCGCTAGAGCGTTTTCAAGCGAAGTGGCTGCCGGTTTGCGTAAAGAAAACGTGCCGAAACAAGTAACAGAGCCGCAGTTCTGATTCCATCAGAGCCGAAGCGGCTCCAGGGCAGGTCGAAAATGGAAAGAAAACACGTCGCGGTGCTGATGGGCGGCCTTTCGGCGGAGCGGGAGGTTTCCCTGAATTCGGGGGAAGCTTGCGCCAAAGCTCTGGAGGCCGAAGGCTTTCAGGTGAGCCGCATCGATGTTGATCGCTCGATCGCCGACGTTCTCGCCAAACTGCGCCCCGATGTTGCGCTGAATGCCCTGCATGGCCGCTTCGGCGAGGATGGCGTCGTTCAGGGCATTCTCGAAATGCTGCGGATTCCCTACACCCATTCGGGCGTCCTCGCTTCGGCGCTCGCAATGCGGAAAGATCGCGCCAAGGATGTGCTGCGAGCCGCCGGCATTCCGGTCGCGCAAAGCGTGACCGTCGATCGCATGACCGCTGCGAAGGCGCATGTCCTGCCGCCGCCTTATGTGGTGAAACCTCTGGGCGAAGGCTCCTCTTTCGGGGTCCTCATCGTTAATGCGGACCATGCTTTTCCACCGCAGGAATTAATGCGGCCGGACTGGTCCTATGGCGATGAGGTGCTCGTGGAAAGCTATGTGGGAGGGCGTGAGCTCACCTGTGCGGTGATTGGCGATAAAGCCTATGATATCATTGAGATAAAAGCCGCCGATGGAGGCTGGTACGACTACCATGCCAAATATGCCAGGGGCGGTTCAATTCATGTGCTTCCGGCAAATCTTAAAGAAAATATTTACCAAAATGTTCAAGAGTGGACTCTCAGGGCGCACAGGGCATTGGGATGCCGGGGGGTCAGCCGCACGGACTTCCGTTACGACGATCGTCCGGGTGGCACTGGAGAGCTCGTCGTATTGGAGGTCAATACGCAGCCCGGGATGACCGAAACTTCCCTTGTGCCCGAAACGGCGGCGCATGCCGGCTTATCGTTCGGTGAGCTTGTCAAATGGATGGTGGAAGACGCCTCCTGCGACCGTTGAAGGAGGTTTTTGGGGCTCTTGAACCTTCCTTCCCGGCCTATGCAGGTATAGCGAGCAACGTCGCGTTCGAGAGCGACCAGTTCTACGCGCGCCCGGCGCAACGGCGCCGCGCGTCCTTTTTCGCCACGCTTGCGCGCGTCGCCGCTGGCCCCTGGGCGAACGGTCTCTTTTCGCTGCTCGTGCTTGTCGTGGTCGGGCTTTATGGATCTCTGCTCGGCGGACAATATGAGAGCTTCGTCGCCACGCATGGAACACTGCCGGATCTCATAGCGCGTTCGGTTGGCTTCGGTCTCAAGACCGTGACGATCGTTGGAACGCATGAACTCTCGCAGAAAGAGATTCTCGACGTCGCCGGAGTCGGCCCGCTGAACTCGCTGTGCTTCATCGATGTCGTCAAAATTCGCAAGAAACTGAAAGAGCTGCCTCTGGTGAAAGACGCCAGCGTCAGCAAGCTCTATCCCGGCCGTCTGCTCATCGACATTCAGGAGCGCAAGCCAGTCGCTCTCTGGCAAAAGGATGGGAAGGTGCAGGTTATCGCCGCCGATGGCATGATCATCGACAAGTTGGACGATCCTCGCTACTTCGCCCTGCCGCGCGCCGTCGGCGACGGCGCCAATGCGCATATCGGCGACTATATGGCGCTGCTCAATGCGGCGGGAGATCTGCGCGGGCGCATCGATGCGGGCATCTTCGTAGCCGGCCGGCGCTGGACCTTGAAAATGAAGAATGGGATCGAGGTCGCGCTGCCGGAAAACGGTGCGGTTGCGGCTGTCACGAAACTCGCCCAGCTCGATCACGATTATCATGTTCTCTCGAAAGATATCGTTGGGCTCGATCTGCGCGTTCCCGGCCGTCTCATCGTAACTTTGTCGGAAGATGTGGCGCGCGCCCGCCTCGACTCGCTGGCGCATCGTTCCAAGCGGAAGGCGGGGCAATCATGAACGCGCATATGCTTCCTCCCCGGATGCGGGCTCTTTCCGCGCGCAAGACGGTGCTTTTGTCGGCGCTCGACATTGGCACATCGAAAGTCGTCTGTCTGATTGCGCGGCTGGAGCCGATGGAGTCCTCGGACTCGCTGCGCGGCCGCACGCACCGCTGCCGTATTCTCGGTATTGGCCATCAGCGCTCGGCCGGCATCAAGAATGGCGTGATCGCCGATCTCGACCAGGCCGAAGGCGCCATCCGGCGCGCGGTCGATGCGGCGGAACGGATGGCTGGCGTCGAGGTCGAAGGCATTATCGTCAATGTCAGCGGCGGACGGATCGGCTCGCAATCGTTCAACGCGACGGTCTCCGTCGCCAACCGGGCGGTATCGGAATCCGACATCCATCGCGTTCTCGAAGCCTGCGCGGCGCGCATCCAGCAACAAGGCCGGGCGGTGCTCCATTCCCTGCCGACTGGTTTCTCGCTCGGGGACATGCGCAATATACGCGACCCCAAGGGGATGGTCGGCGAGGCGCTCGGCGTCGACATGCACGTCGTCGGCAGTGATGTGACGGCTGCGCGCAATCTGATGCTTGCAGTCGAGCGCTGCCATCTCTCGGTCGAGGCAATGGCAGCGACGCCCTATGTCTCCGGGCTTGCCGCCCTTGTTGATGACGAGGCTGAGCTTGGGACTGCGGTGATCGATATGGGCGGCGGCACGACATCGGTCGGCGTCTTCTTCGGCGGCAATCTCGTCCATGTCGATGGGCTCGCGCTTGGCGGCAATCACATCACCATGGACATAGCGCGGGGGCTGACGACGAGGCTGTCTGATGCGGAACGGCTGAAGACGCTTTACGGCGCCTGCATCGCCTCGCCTTCCGACGAACGCGAGTCCATTGCAGTGGCTCTCACCGGCGAGGATGGCGAACAGCCAGTTCACATGCCGAAATCGCAACTCGTTCGGATCATTGGCCCGCGTGTCGAGGAAATTCTGGAACTGGTGCGCGATCGGTTGAAAGCGGCAGGCTTCGCGCCCAATGCCGTGTCACGCATCGTCCTCACCGGTGGAGCGAGCCAGCTCACAGGAATGCCGGAGGCGGCGAAGCGCATTCTTGCCGGGCAGATTCGCATCGGCAGGCCGCTTGGCATTCAAGGCCTGCCGGAATCGGCCAAAAATCCAAGCTTTTCGGCGGCTGTCGGTCTTCTGGTCTATCCGCAGGTTGCAGGGATCGAGCATTTTCGACCGGGGCGGCGCGAGAGCGTGGCGGCGACCGGAAGCAACCGGTATATCGCTCGCGTAGGACAGTGGTTGAGAGAAAGCTTTTAATTGGTAAGAAGGATTACGAAGAAGCGCGGCGGCTGATTCGTTTTTCTTGCGGCAACATGGAAAACAACGCGAGCGACCCGGAAGGCCGCTCCAACGAGAGGCCAGACGATGACCATCAATCTTAAGGCTCCCGAATTGCGGGAACTCAAACCGCGCATCATGGTGTGCGGCGTCGGCGGTGCGGGAGGCAATGCCGTCAATAACATGATCGTGTCGGGCCTGATCGGCGTCGATTTCGTTGTCGCGAATACGGACGCGCAGGCGCTCGCATCCTCGCGTGCAGAGCGCATCATCCAGATGGGCTTGCAGGTCACGGAAGGTCTCGGCGCAGGATCGCAGCCGGAAGTCGGCCGCGCCGCCGCGCAGGAAGTGATGGAAGAGATCCGCGATCACCTGTCCGGTGCGCACATGGTCTTCGTCACTGCTGGCATGGGGGGTGGCACCGGCACCGGCGCAGCGCCCGTCATCGCGAATGCGGCGCGTGAAATGGGCATATTGACGGTCGGCGTCGTCACCAAGCCTTTCCAATTCGAAGGCGCCCGGCGCATGCGCATCGCCGAGTCCGGCATCATCGAACTGCAAAACGCGGTGGATACGCTGATTGTAATCCCCAATCAGAACCTGTTCCGCATCGCCAACGAAAAGACCACTTTCGCCGATGCCTTTTCGATGGCCGACCAGGTACTTTATTCCGGCGTTGCCTGCATCACCGATCTGATGGTGAAGGAAGGCCTGATCAATCTCGACTTCGCCGATGTGCGCGCCATCATGCGCGAGATGGGCAAGGCGATGATGGGGACCGGCGAGGCGACGGGCGAAAGGCGCGCGATCCTCGCGGCCGAGGCGGCAATCGCCAATCCGCTGCTCGACGAAGTTTCAATGCGCGGCGCGCGCGGCCTTCTGATCTCGATCACCGGCGGCAACGATCTCACGCTTTATGAAGTCGATGAGGCGGCGAGCCGCATCAGGCAGGAGGTCGATGAGGACGCCAACATTATCCTTGGCGCAACCTTCGACGAAAACCTCGACGGGATCGTTCGTGTGTCTGTCGTCGCCACTGGTATCGACCGGCCGGCGGAGCAGCAGGAGTTCGACGCGGCCGAGGAGCGGATCGCGGAAGCCGCCAACCGGTTGCGCGCCCAGGCTGCCGCGCGCCAGACGGAGATGTCGCGCTTTGCTGCGCCGCGCGCAGAACAACGGCAGGCTCCGCAGCCCGCGCCGGAAACCTATGAAGAAGCCTATCCCGAAACGTTCGCGGAACCTGTCGCCGCGCCGGTGCAGAGTTATGCGCAAGCGCCGGCCGCCGCGCCAATGATGAGCCCGAGAGGCGTCCAGGTGCAGCCCGCCGCGCCGCACAACCATCATTTTGTCGAGCCGGTCGCAGCGCCGCAACAAGAGGTGCAAACCTACGCGGAGGGACCCTTTATCCCCCCGGCGCCTGAAGCGCCCGTTGTTCGGGCGCAGCGGATGCCGCAGATCGAAGATCTGCCGATGCCGGCCCAGAAGCAGATCCGCGCCCAGCGCGGCGACTTGCAGGAACCGGCGCATGAGGTCAAGCGGCGGACCTTGCTTGAGCGGCTTGCAGCCTTCGGCGTGAGCCGGCAGGAAGAGCCCGTGGCGAATGTGCGCGAACTGCCGCCGAAGATGCCGACCCAGGCGCTGCCGCCCGTGCGTCAGACCGCGCAAGCGCCTCAGGCGCAACCCGGCGCTGTGCAGCCTAATTCGATCCATGCGGAATACAGCAAACGCCCCGTACACCAGGGACGCCATGTGCAGCAGCCGCTCGATCCGCAAGGCCGGGTGATTCCGCCGCGCGCTGTCGAGGAGGATCAACTCGAAATCCCCGCATTTCTGCGTCGGCAATCGAATTGATGTAAACGATTGCGGCAGCCAGCTTTGCACAATTTGGAGCCTCGGTTCTGGCGGAGTCGGAACCGGGGCTCTGTTTTTTGTTGCGCGAAGTCGCCTCCGGTTCGGCCGTGGCGATGCAATGAGTTCGGGGCTGGGCCACAGAAACCGCGACTGTAACAGTACCGTTAAGAAGCTTGATTTGGTCCGCCCCGAGGGGCGGCGTAGGGTCCGGACACGTCAAACAAAGCGAGCCAGACTCGTGGTTTTGACAATATTCCGGCCTTATCCGCTTTGCAGATCTGGCCGCACCGGCAAGCGGGCGCAGGAATGAATTTGGGGCGACAGACGACGCTCAGAAACCCGGCGATAATGTCCGGAATTGGCGTCCATTCAAATGCCGCCGTTTCCATCGTTCTGCATCCCGCCGAAGCCGACACCGGCATTCGATTCTGCCGCACCGGGCTTCCCGGCCGCAAGCCGAGGACGATCGCCGCGCATTGGTCGCGGGTTATTATGACCGAACTATGCACGGTGATTGGCGACGGGGCGCAAGCGAGCGTCGCGACTATCGAGCATCTGCTCGCGGCTTTTCGGGGGCTCGGCATCGACAATGCGCTTGTCGAGATCGACGGGCCTGAAGTTCCAATCATGGATGGGTCTGCCGCGCAATTCGTCGATCTTATCGATGAGGCCGGCATAGAGATGCTCTCGGCGCCTTGCCGCTACATCAAGGTCGTCAGGCCAGTGCGCGTCGTAAACGGGCGCAGCTTCTGTGAATTGCGTCCGGCGGAGGATGCAGACGAGACGGGTTTGCATCTCGATGTCGAGATCGATTTCGATTGCGCCGCCATCGGCCGGCAGAAAAAGTCGATCGACCTCGTGCCTGGACTTTTCCGGCGCGAACTGGCTCGCGCCAGAACTTTCGGCTTCCTCGCCGATGTTGAGCGGCTCTGCAAAGCAGGCTTCGCGCTTGGCGCCTCCCTCGAGAACACAATAGCCCTGCAAGGCGAGCGGGTCCTCAATCCGGAAGGGCTGCGCTACGCCGACGAATTCGTCCGGCACAAGGTTCTGGACGCGATCGGCGATCTGGCGCTGGCAGGCGGGCGTATCATCGGGCAGTTCCGCTCACATTGCGGGGGGCATCGCATGAATGTGGCAGTCCTGAAGGCGCTTTTTTCCGACCCCTCGGCCTTTCAGCAGGTCGATCTGGTTCCGGCGCGCATTCCGGCGGTCAATCCGGCCCATGTGGAGAACTGGCTCTCGGTCTGATGCACGGCGCGGGCAAAAGTCGTCATCACAACAGCGACTTTGCCGAGACAGACTGGGGGGATCTGCCGATCCTGCCACAGAAATGCCGGCTATCGGGGTGACGACAGGTAGCGCTGTCTGAAGTCTTGCGCTAATGAAAATGCCACGATGGGCGCTTGAGCGATAAGCCGGTCTACGCCGCCGTATCGATTGCATGAATTCTGCTGCCCCGGGGGTCGATACCGAGTCATGGATGAGCCGCATCGCGTGAATTTCGTTTCTGTTGCTCTGCGAAACTATCCGGAGGGTGGCCGTCGCCTCTCGCGGCTGTTTGTGGCGATCGCGCTCACGCTGCCCCTGGGCGCCTGCGTGTCATTCGATTCTCTGGATCCAAGTAGCTGGTTTGCCGAGAAATATTCGCCAAAGATCATTCCCGACGTGCCGCCGGCGAAACTTTACGATCAGGGCCTCGCCGGCCTCCACAAGCAGGATTACGACACCGCGGCCAAAAAGTTCGATCAGCTCGAAAAGCAGGATCAGTACACGCAATGGCAGCGCAAAGCCTTGCTGCTGGCGGCCTTCAGCCAATTCAAGAACGGCAAGTATGATGATGCGATCGGCTCATGCCAGCGCTATATTAAGCTTTTCGCAAAGGCTCCGGATCTCGACTATGCCTATTATATCGAGGGCATGTCCTATTATAACCAGATCCCGGATATCACCCGCGATCAGGATCGCGCCGAAAAGGCCGCCAAGGTCTTTGCCGATCTGATCGCAAAATTTCCGAAGTCGGAATACGCCGACGACGCGCGCTACAAGCTGAATGTGGCGCGCGATCAGCTTGCCGGCCGCGATATGATGATCGGGCGCTATTATCTGGAGCATCGCGATTATACCGGCGCGATCAACCGCTTCCGTGAAGTTCTTGCGAAATATCAGACGACCCGCCATGCCGAGGAGGCGCTGGAACGGCTGACCGAGGCCTATCTCGCGCTCGGCATTGTCAACGAGGCACAGACCGCAGCGGCGGTGCTCGGCCACAACTACCCCGATTCGGTCTGGTACAAGGACGCCTATGCGCGCTTGAAGAAGGGCGGGCTCTCGCCGCATGAAGACAAGAGCTCCTGGATCTCCAGAACTTTCCACAAGTTGGGAGTGGGCTGAGAGGCCTTTGCCAAGCGGCACGGGAGAGGCAGCGCTTCCTCCCTTCCGTCTCGCCGTAATTTGTTCTATGTTTACCCCCATTGTGACTCCAAAACTATTCTCAAACGATCTCGCTCGAAGACGCTTCGGGGCCGCTTCGATTCTGATAGGATCGGAACCGCAGCCCTGCATATTTGTTTTCGGCGCGTTTTCTTTATGCGGGCCGGAAGCCGCTTCGTTCGGGAGACGTCATAAGGGGGCGCCGCTGCTGCGTATCTGGCATTCGCCACATCCGAGGGCTCCCGGCTGCCGCCGGCGAGCGGCGTGATTTCATATGCTCGTTCAGCTCGCCATCAGGGACATTGTGCTGATCGACAGGCTCGATCTCGAATTCGAGCCGGGGCTTACCATTCTCACCGGCGAGACGGGCGCTGGCAAATCCATCCTTCTCGATGCGTTCTCGCTGAGCCTTGGAGGGCGCGGCGATGGCTCTCTGGTTCGTCATGGCGAGGAGCAGGGGCAGGTCACGGCTGTTTTCGATTTGTCGATTGAACATCCCGCGATCGTTGCGGCGCGCGCCCAGGACATAGAGTCGGATGGCGAACTCATCCTGCGGCGCATCCAGATGGCGGATGGGCGGACCCGCGCCTTCGTTAACGATCAGCCTGTGAGCGCCCAGACTTTACGCTCCATCGCGCGAGGGCTCGTCGAAATCCACGGCCAGCACGATGATCGCGCGCTTGTCGATGCCGGCACCCATCGCCAGCTCATCGATGCCTTCGGCGGCCTTTTGGCTGAATGTGCGCAAGTGCGCGACGCCCATACAGCTCTGCACGCCGCCCGCGATGCCTTCGCGCAGGAACAGGCGCGGCTCGAAGCGGCCCGAAGCGAGGCCGACTATCTGCGCCACGCCCATGCGGAACTGACGAAGCTCGCGCCCGTGCCGGGGGAGGAGTCGGCGCTGGCCGAGCGGCGTACCGCGATGATGCAGGCCGAAAAGGTCAATGGCGAGTTGCGCGATGCCTATGAGGCGATAGCCGGCGATGGTTCGATGTTGTCGGCTCTTTCGTCCGTCATGCGGCGGCTCGAACGCCGGCAGGTTCAGGCGCCGGAGCTGATTGCACCGCCGCTGCTCGCGCTCGATGCGGCGCTCAACGCGTTCGACAGCGCAGGGCAGGCGCTTGGTGAAGCGCTGCGGCTTGCCCATTATGACAAGAACGAACTTGAAATGGTGGAGGAGCGGCTTTTCGCGCTGCGCGCCGCCGGGCGGAAATACAATGTTGCGGTCGATGCCCTGGCTGAACTTGCGGATAAGCTGCAAGGCGATCTTGCCGCGCTCGATGCTGGCGAGGTGCATTTGAGGCAGCTCGAGAAAGCCGTGGCAACAGCGCAAAAGACTTATGACAGTGCTGCCCGCGGTCTCTCGGATCGCCGCAAGGTGGCTGCCAGAGAGCTTGAAAAGGCGGTCAATTCCGAGCTCGCTCCATTGAAGCTTGAAGGCGCGAGTTTCCTCGTTCATTTCAGGCCCGAGGGCGCATCGCCCGGCCCATCGGGTATCGACCAGCTCGAATTCTGGGTGAAGACAAATCCGGGCACGAAGCCGGGGCCATTGATGAAGGTTGCCTCGGGTGGCGAACTCGCGCGCTTCATGCTGGCCTTGAAGGTTGTGCTGGCGGATCGCGGTTCGGCTCCCACTTTGGTCTTCGACGAAATCGACACAGGCGCCGGCGGCGCCGTGGCGGAAGCCATCGGCCAGCGGCTGGCGCGGCTCGCATCGGGCGTTCAGGTGCTTGCCGTCACCCATGCGCCACAGGTGGCGGCGCAGGCCAAAAAGCATTTCCGCATCGCCAAGGGTCCGTTGGATGACGGGACGCGCGTCGCAACGCGGGTGACGCATCTGGGGCAGAAGGCGCGCCGCGAGGAGATCGCGCGCATGCTTGCCGGCGCGACGATCACGGAGGAGGCGCGCGCCGCCGCTGGCCGCCTGCTTGACGGAACGGTGTAGAGTATGGCGCCACGCACTCTTTAATGCCGCCTGCATCTGCTGTTTACGGGAAAGTCATGGTCCCCGATCTCGCCACGCGCGCCTATAACCACGCTTTTCGCATTGATCCGATCATTCGGACGCTGCTCGATACGGATTTCTACAAATTGCTGATGCTCCAGATGATCTGGAAGCATAAGCCCGGTGTACGGGCCACCTTCGCGCTCATCAACCGCACCCCGGCGATCAGGATCGCGGATCTGATTGATGAGGCGCAGGTACGCGCCCAGCTCGATCATGCGCGCGGTCTTCGTTTCGCGAGGAATGAGCTGATCTGGCTCGCCGGCAATATGTTCTATGGCAAGGCGCGGATCTTCGAGCCGGGGTTTATCGATTTCCTGTCGCGCTTTGAGTTGCCGCCTTTCGAGCTTTCGCAGCGCGACGGACAATTCGATCTGCGTTTCGAAGGGGCATGGACCGGAACGACCATGTGGGAAGTTCCGGCGCTTGCGATCCTCAACGAGTTGATGGCCCGCAAGGCCATGTCTGGCATGCGCCGGTTCACACTGGATATGCTTTACGCACGCGCCAAATCGAAACTCTGGAGCAAGATCGAGCGGCTTCGCAGATTGGCGGCGGAAGGTCCGCTGCGTCTTGCCGATTTCGGCACGCGTAGGCGGCACGGATTTTTGTGGCAGCGCTGGTGCCTCGAAGCCTTGCAGGAAGGGCTCGGACCTGCCTTCTTCGGAACGTCCAACGTCAAACATGCGATGGACACAGGGCTCGAAGCGATCGGCACCAATGCGCACGAACTGCCGATGGTCTATGCGGCGCTTGCAGACTCTGATGAGGTGCTCGCCGCAGCACCCTATACAGTGCTGCGAGACTGGGCCAAGCTCTATCAGGGCAATCTGCGGATTCTCTTGCCCGACACCTTTGGCACAACGAATTTTCTGAGCGGCGCACCCGACTGGATCGCCGACTGGACGGGCGCGCGGCCCGACTCGAAGCCGCCGGTCGAAGGCGCAGAACAATTGATCGAATGGTGGGCCAGCCGCGGACGCGATCCCATGCGCAAGCTGATCGTGCTTTCGGATGCGATGACCACCGATTCGATTGAAGCCTCGGTAAGGCATCTGCGGGGCCACACACAGGTTTCAATCGGCTGGGGCACTGATCTCACCAATGATTTCGTCGGCTGTGCGCCGGAGGGTTCGGCCTTTGATCACCCGCCGCCATCGCTCGTCTGCAAGGTCGCGGAAGTCGAAGGCCGTCCGGCTGTGAAGCTTTCGGATAATCCGGCGAAATTCTCCGGGCCGCCGGAGGAGATCGCGCGCTATGAGCGCGTCTTCGGCTATCGATGACGGTGCTGTTATGGCGTGCTAATTTTGCCTGGTGAAAGACAAGCTCGCTCCCATCGACACGCTCAGCCTCCGGCAAGCCAAGGCCGAGCATGCGCGTCTTGCAGACGAAATCGCTGCGAATGATCGCCTCTATTATCAAGAGGATGTGCCGGCTCTCTCGGATGCCGACTATGATGCTTTACGCCGGCGTTTCGAGGCGCTGGAAGCAGCATTCCCGGAACTCGTCAGGCCGGACTCGCCAAGCCAGACAGTCGGCGCAGCGCCATCGGCGAAATTTGCCAAGGTTCGGCATAAGGTGCCGATGCTGTCGCTTGGAAATGTGTTCAGCGACGAAGATGTTTCCGATTTTGTCGCGCGCGTCCGGCGCTTTCTCGGCCTCGGTGCGGATGCTCCCCTCGAAATCACTGCCGAACCGAAAATCGATGGGCTCTCCTGCGCCTTGCGCTACGAGTTTGGCAGACTGGTGCAGGCGGCGACGCGCGGTGACGGCTTCGAGGGTGAGGACGTCACCGCGAATGTGATGACGCTCAAAGAGATTCCGCAGCGACTGAAAGGCTCTGCACCCGATATTTTCGAAGTGCGCGGCGAAGTCTATATGACACATGCCGATTTCGCGGCGCTGAATGAGCGTGAAGCTTCGTCTGGCAAGGCGGGCTTCGCCAATCCGCGTAATGCCGCGGCGGGGTCATTGCGCCAGCTCGATCCTGCGGTCACAGCCTCACGGCCGCTGCGCTTCTTCGCCTATGCCTGGGGCGAAGTGAGCGCCCTGCCGGCAGATACGCAGTTGGGCATGGTTGGTGCATTTGTGGACTATGGCCTGCCGGTCAATCCGCTGATGAAGCTTTGTCATTCTGCGGAAGACCTGCTGGAATTCTATCATGGTATTGCGGACCAACGCGCTTCGCTCGGCTATGACATCGATGGGGTCGTCTACAAGGTCAATAGTATAGGTTTGCAGGAACGCCTCGGCTTCGTTTCACGCGCACCGCGCTGGGCGACGGCGCATAAATTCCCGGCGCAGCAGGCGACGACGGTTCTGCGCGGCATAGACATTCAGGTTGGCCGGACCGGCGCGCTGACCCCTGTCGCGCGCCTCGATCCCATTACTGTCGGCGGCGTTGTCGTCTCCAATGCGACTTTGCACAATGAGGACGAGATAGCGCGCAAGGATATTCGCATTGGCGATACGGTCGTCGTGCAGCGCGCCGGCGACGTGATCCCGCAGATCGTCAGCATTGTGGAGAGCAAGCGGCCTTCAGGCGCAAAGCCCTATGAATTTCCGCAGGTCTGTCCGGTTTGCGGCTCGGCTGCCATTCGCGAGATCGATGCAAAGACAGGCACTGCCGATGTCGTGCGCCGCTGCACAGGCCGTCTCATATGCGCCGCCCAAGCTGTCGAGGGCCTGAAACACTTCGTTTCGCGCAATGCGTTCGATATCGATGGGCTTGGCGAAAAACAGATCGAGCAGTTCTTTGCCGAAGGTCTGATCCGGACGGCAGCCGACATCTTCACGCTCGAAGCGCGCGACAGGAGGTCTCTTCAGAGATTGCAGAACCGCGAAGGCTATGGCGAGACCTCGGTGCGCAATCTCTTTGCTGCGATCGAGGCGCGGCGGCAGGTGCCCGTCAATCGCTTCATCTATGCCCTCGGCATCCGCCATGTCGGCGAGACCAATGCGCGAAGGCTTGCGCGCCACTTCGGCGCGTTCGGGGCTCTGCACGCAACGGCGCGTCTTGCTGGCGAAGGAACAGAGGCGCGTGCCGAGATCACCAATATTGCGGGGATCGGCAGCGTCGTCGCCGAATCGATCGCGGATTTCTTTCAGGAAAAGCACAATGAAGAGGTTCTCGACGCTTTACTGAAATATGTGACGCCGACGCCGATGGAGGAAATCGTTTCCGCGAGCCTCGTTGCAGGCAAAACAGTCGTCTTTACCGGATCGCTCGAAAAGATGACGCGCGAGGAAGCCAAAGCGCAGGCGGAAAGGCTGGGCGCGAAAGTCGCAGGCTCCGTGTCGAAAAAGACCGATCTCGTGGTGGCAGGACCGGGCGCCGGCAGCAAGCTCGACAAGGCGAAGGAATTCGGCATCGAGACGATCGACGAAGACGAATGGCTGCGCAGGGCAGGGGCCGTGGAATGATGGCGTGCGCACCTACCTCCCCAGCGGCTTCGTCGCGTTTTCCAGTGATTCAAGGTGAGTGCGGCGTCTGCCGCTCCTCTCCCCGCGTGCGGGGAGAGGTAAGGTGAGGGGCCGGGCGATTTTGCCTCGACATCGCCACGAGCAAGCCCAGGCAGATATAACCTCATGCATTGCAGCTACTCACTACGCCCCTCACCCAGCCTCTCCCCGCATGCGGGGAGAGGGGCTTACTTCCCCAGCGGCTTCGTCGCGGCCTTCAGCCATTTGCGTACATCGCCTTCGAGATAAGGCCAAAGCGCCTGGCGCACGCGCGCGTGATAGGCGTTGAACCAGCGCTGTTCATCCACATCGAGCAGCTTGAGATCGATGAGGCGTGTATCGATCGGCACCAGCGTAATGGTTTCGAACCCGAGCATGTCGCGTTCGCCGCCCTTGATCTTGCGCGGCTCGACGACGACGAGATTTTCGATCCTGATGCCGAAATCCCCGGCTTTATAGTAGCCCGGCTCGTTCGAAATGATCATGCCGGATTCGAGTGGCGTTGTGCCCGTCTTGGCGATGCGCTGCGGACCTTCATGCACCGAGAGATAGGCGCCAACCCCGTGGCCGGTGCCGTGATCGAAATCGAGTCCTGCCTGCCACAGTGGATTGCGGGCGAGAGCATCGATCTGTGCGCCTGATGTGCCCTTGGGGAACACGGCGCGGCTGATCGCGATATTGCCCTTGAGCACGCGCGTATAGCGGTCGCGCATTTCGGCGGTCGGCTTGCCTATCGCGATCGTGCGGGTGATGTCGGTCGTCCCATCCTCATATTGCGCGCCGGAATCGACGAGAAAGATGCCTTTGCCGATCTTGCGATTGGAGGAATTGGTGACCCTATAATGCGGGATCGCGGAATTGGGACCGGCCGCGGAAATTGTCGGAAACGAAACGTCCTTCAATTTTCGCGATTTGCGCCGGAATGTTTCGAGCGCGCGCGCCGCATCGATCTCTGTCAGCTTGCCTTTCGGCGCTTCGGCATCGAACCAGTGGAGAAAGCGCACCATGGCGATCGCATCGCGCAGATGCGCACGCCGCGTGCCTTCGAGTTCCGCCTTGTTCTTGCGCGCCTTCATCAGCGCAATTGGATCTTGCCCGACCTCCACGCCGCCGCCGGCGTCCTTCAGTATCTTCGTAAGCTTTTCCGGCGCAGTTGCTGCGTCGAAAAGAACCTGCTTTTTCGCAGCGCCGAGATCAGCGATGTCTGATTCGAGCCGCTCCGGCTCGACCAGCGTCGCGAATTCCGTCAGATAGGCGCGGATATCATCATCGAGTTTGGCCGGGTCGACATAGAGGCGCGGCGCGCCTTCCTTCGGAATGAGCGCGAAGCAAAGCGGCAGAGGCGTATGCGCGACATCATTGCCGCGAATGTTGAAGGTCCAGGCGACGGCATGCGGATCGCTGACGAGCAGCATGTCGGCCTTGCCGAGTGCATTTGCAATGCGGGCGAGCTTCGACTGAGACGACTCGCCGGCAAGGCGAAGGAGATGCCGGCTGACACGTCCTTGCGGCGGGGCTGGCCGGTCGCGCCAGATTGCGTCAATTGGGTTGGGTTCGACAGCGACGAGTTCCGCGCCCGCCGTGGCAGCCGATTTTTCAAAGCGCTCGATCTGGCCCGGCGTATGCAGCCAGGGATCGTATCCCAGTTTCGCGCCCGCGGATAAATTCTGCGAAAGCCATTTGTCAGGACTCGTCTCCGCCAAAGCTACCGGTGTAACCACGGCAAGATCGACCTGTTCGCGCACTTGCAGCGTATAACGGCCATCGACGAAAAGCGCGACGCGGTCTTTGAAGACGACAGCAAGCCCGGCGGAGCCGGTGAAGCCGGTGAGCCATGCAAGCCGCTCTTCGCTCGCCGGAACATATTCGTTCTGCTGCTTGTCGGCACGGGGCACAATAAACCCGTCGAGTCCAAGGCGTGCGAGTTCGGCGCGCAAGGATGCGATGCGGTCTGCTCCTTGACTGGGATCGGACGTGTCTTCGAAGGACTGGAAGAGGCTCTCGAACATTAAAAGACCTTTGAATAGGCAGGCTCTTGTTGAGGCTGCGTTGAAACGCGGCCTCGCCTTGTTTTGGCGTCAGAGCATTCTAGAGCCGTTTTGGTTCTGACGGAATCAGAACCGTGGCTCTATCTGATTGTTTTGACGCGTTTCTTCACGCGAACCGGAAATCCACTTCGCTTGAAAACGCTCTGGCTGTTTTAAAGCGACTTTGCAGGCGCGCAGCCCAGCGTTGCGGCAATCAGGCAGGTTTGGACCGATTCAGTTCCATCGTCTCTTCATCGAGGCAATGGCCCGGCGTCGCCCGCGCCGGCCAGCGCGGGCCAAGGTCGTGCATCTGGCTTTCCAGACATTCGACATCGAGTCTTACAGCGGCCCCACCCGAGAAGGTGAGAATAACCTGTCCCGCCGGTGCATCCTGCGGCAAAAATTCGATGTCCAGCAGATTGAGACAGCGATCGTTCTCGGCCTGGCTGAATCCCGAAACCGCAACTTTAAGGACCCGCTCGAAATGCAGGCCGGTGGCGCATCGCTCCGCCTTGCCGCAACTGGCGCTGAGCCAGTCAAACCGCGCCGCGACCAGCGCAAATCGCTTGGCTCTGGGCAGATAGGCCATGTCCCTGACCTTCAGGACAGCATCCTGCAAATGCGTCGAGACGACCGCAAGATCTTCGTTGTCCAGAGCAATAAGACGCAGCGATTGGGACATGGAGCTTTCAATTCATGCGATAACAATACCTCTAACGATCAAGGTTGCTAATTCGATCCACCAATGCGCTCAATAATTGCGCCGCAACCGCCAAGCTTCTTTTCAAGATGCTCGAAGCCGCGATCGAGGTGATACACCCGGTTGACGATCGACTCGCCGCGTGCAGCCAGCGCCGCAATCACGAGCGAGACTGAGGCGCGAAGATCGGTCGCCATGACGGGCGCGCCCTGCAATTCGCTGACGCCATCGACGAGCGCCACATCGCCATCCAGCTTGATACGCGCTCCGAGACGCGCCAGCTCCTGCACATGCATGAAGCGATTTTCGAAAATCGTTTCTGTGATGCGCGAGCGGCCCTTGGCCTTCGTCATCAAAGCCATGAATTGCGCCTGAAGATCGGTCGGAAAGCCCGGGAAGGGGGCAGTGGTGACATCGACCGCCGAGATGCCGGCGCCGTCGCGGCGCACGCGAATGCCTTCGTTCGTCGGGGAGATTTCCGCCCCCGCCTGGCTCAGAATATCAAGCGCGCTTTGCAAAAGGCCCGGCTGAGCCCGCTCCAGCAGGACATCGCCGCCGGCCATGGCGACGGCCATCGCATAAGTGCCGGTTTCGATCCGGTCCGGCAGAACCGTATGATGCGCGCCGGACAGCGCGCCGACGCCTTCGATTTCCAGCGTCGCCTGACCGACGCCTTTGATCTTTGCGCCCATTTTCACGAGGCAGGCCGCCACATCGGCGACTTCCGGTTCCCGCGCCGCGTTGGTAATCAGCGTATGGCCCCTGGCGAGCGAAGCCGCCATCATTGCGGTGTGAGTTCCGCCGACGGTGATTTTCGGGAAATTGATTTCCCCGCCAATCAGGCCTTTGGGAGCCCAGGCATGGACGTAGCCAGCCTCGATCTCGATCGAAACGCCAAGCTTCTCCAACGCCATTAACAGAAGATCGACAGGTCTCGTGCCGATGGCGCAGCCGCCGGGCAGCGAAACGCGGGCTTCTCCCATGCGGGCAAGCAGCGGTGCGATAACCCAGAAACTCGCCCGCATTTTCGAGACAAGATCGTAAGGCGCGGTGATATCGACGATGCGGCGCGCCGCAAGATGCAGGGTGCGCGCGGCATGCGGCTCATCGCCGGGGCGGCGTCCGTCCACCGAATAATCGACGCCATGATGGCTCAGGATCTGTAGCAGCATGCCGACATCCGCGACGCTCGGCGTATTTTCGAGCGTCAGCGTTTCGCGCGTCAGCAGGGAAGCGATCATCAACGGCAAAGCTGCGTTCTTGGCGCCGGAGATCTTGATGCTGCCCTCGAGCGTGCGGCCACCCACGATGCGGATGCGATCCATTGCCCCCCCTTCTTTACGATCCCAATCAGTTAAACAAATATACAGTCCCGAACGTTCATTGGCTTATGTGGCCGATTATGCCGGCCAGTCTGAGCTCTTTATCCGGAATCTGTAGTGCAAACCCCGCAAGCATCGGAAGCGAGCGAGGCCTAAGCCTTTGTAGCGATTTGCGGCTTCGACATAGGCTTTTTGAAGGTAGGCTTCCTAATTTCGACCGCCGTCCTCAGTTATATCGGCCGGAGCCTGATCACGCTCATGCGGATGAGCGGATTCCGCGTCCGGGACGGCCGAATTGGCGCGTCCCACACGCTGCGCCTTGCGCCGGCGCAGATTCTCGCGCAGAGCCGCCGCGAGACGGTCCTTTTTTGTAGATTGCAACGGTGGTTCCTGAGGTGGAGTCATGGGCGAATCTTTTAGGCGTTTGCCAGGATGCGAACAAGCATAATAGGGGGCTCCCACAGGGCGCGAAGCCGCACAGACGCCGAGCGTTGAGCCTGAAAAACGGCCGATGTCTCTGAGAGAATAATAAGTTAAAACAATAAGTTATAAATCCTGAGACTCTGGGGCGAAACGCTCAGGCGCAGGACGGCAGCGTCACTGTCTTGCCTATCCCGGCCGCTTGTGCGACATAGCCGGCACTTCATCGGTTTCGGCAGACATCCGGCTTTGCTGAGCTCATGGAACGCGCTAAAGCGCGACACGGACAGCCCGGATCAGACAGGTCCAGCTCTTCCATGGTGTCCGTTCGGTATGCTGCAGTAGCTCAGTGGTAGAGCACTCCCTTGGTAAGGGAGAGGTCGAGAGTTCAATCCTCTCTTGCAGCACCAGTTTTCCGTTGAGAAATCAGGGTTCTGGGAAACATCCTCTCCCCTTTCCCCCTCTGTCCGGATGCGAACAAACCAGCAAATCATCCCAAAAGCTGGGGGAAATCTGGGGGAGTTTGTTCGCCTAGCGTTCTTCCTGATCTGCCTACTTTCGAGTCTTTGGAGTTCATCTGGCGCGCAAACAATCGCGAAGCGTCCAGAGCTGGCGCTTTGCGTACGTCATTCCGATAAGGTTGCCGAACTAGACGCCGATTTCACGCTTTGGCGGATAAGGACAACGAGCTTAAAGCTTTTCACCGCGCGAGGAACCGCCAGCATCACTTTGACTTTTGGTTTCTCAAAACGGGGAGCCTTGCTTCCTTTACAGGGGCATGTTGGCTCGCCTTCTAGCCGAAGCGGACGACGACGAAGAAGATAGCGGGGCGATGACTTGCTGTGACATCAGCAACGACCTGGTGATGGCCACGTGCAAACGCGAGGGCGGGAAGCCAGCCCCTCGGCCGGCATCATCGACAGCCGGCCGGTCAAGACCACTGAAAGCGGCGGAATTTTGCGAGTTTGACGCCGGCAAGAAGATCGTCGGGCGCAAACGCCACATCGCGGTCGATACAGACGGCCGGCTGTTGATGGTCAATCTCACCACCGCCGACATCTCTGACAGCGCCGGCGCTCAAGCAATCCTCGACGGCATTCGCAAACGCTGGCCCTGGGTGAAGCACCTGTCTGCTGACGGCGCCTGCGATCGGTTGAAGCTGATGGACAAGGCCGCCTACCTCAATTTCGTCATCGAGATCATACGACGATCCGACGATCAGAAGGGTTTCGAGGTCTTGCCACGCCGCTGGGTGGTCGAGAGAACCTTCGGATGGATGACAAGATGGCGGCGCCTCGTGCGTGACTACGAGCAGCGCATCGATGTCTCACACGCCATGATTCTCGTCGCCATGGGCGGAAATCTGCTGCACAGAAATGCCCATCCATGAATTCCAAAACGGACTCTAAGCCCTTTAGGTTATCAATACATCGCGATAGAAGGAAACGAGAGTTTGCGCAATTCTTGACCAGTTGAGGTCCCCGTCTGCTCGCTGCTTCGCATTGTGAGACAGGGCCATCAAGGTCTCACGATCGTTCAAAAGCCGTTCAATGGCATCAGCCAATGCGATGGGGTCTCCCGGGGGAATGAGCAATCCAGTTGTTTCGTCCTCGACGGCGTCGGCTAGCCCTCCAACATTTGAAGCAATTACTGTTCGTCCGTTGGCGAAGGCCGAAGCGACGACTCCGCTCTGCGTGGCATCGAGATATGGAACTACGACAAACAAACTGTCTGCTAAAAGTTCACGAACCCGCTCCGCCGGCAAAAAAATTGGTTCGACCAGAATGTCACTTTTGTTCAAAGCTCCGCTCAAGCGATCTAATTCCGATCCCTTACCAGCAATCGTTGCTTGGAAACTTACCCCGCGCTCTCGGAGAATATTCAGGCTGTTCAGAAATACTTCCAGGCCCTTATATGCCTCCATCCGCCCCCAAAAAAGGAGATTGGCAGCACAACCTAATTCTTGTGGCCTTTCGGGCGGCACAAAAAGAACCCCGTGTGGAGTAGAGCATATCGCGACTTTGCTGCCGTTCTCCCGCATTACACGTTCGCAATACGCGCCGTGAACATGAATCGCAGATACGTGCGATCGTAAATAGTCTAGCGTAAGTTGCACACGTTTCGCGAAACCGTCATCGTTGCCCGAATGCGGCCGGGGATCATGGACGGTCAAGACCGTTTTAAGTCCGGCGCAGGCGGTCAGGTATTTGACCGTCAGAGGATCTCCTTGCTCCTGAAAATGGACGATGTGGGGCCGGAATATTTTCGTAAGAAATGGAATTGTTTTGTCTATTGTAATGCGGTCCTTCTTCGCGTCGGAGCGAGAAGAGAACGAGAGTAGCCAGAGTGTCTTGGATTTCGCCTCTTTAAGAAGGTCCCCATCTACCTCTTGTTCTAAGTTATCTCTTTCAACGATGACGATTACCCAGCATGTCTCTGCTAGGCCAATAGCGAGTCGTAGACTGTATTCCGCGAAATGCGGAGCATACACGATGACTCTCAGGCAAGCCGGCCCTTTTATTTGTTTAGAATCCATAAATTAAGCGTTTCCATGGGGGATTGTATCTGTGTGGAATTTTTTTTAGGCTTCCTCTTTCGCGGCGGGAATGGCGCATCACCCGCTTAATGTATTCATCCTGTAGTGCCCGCGAAAAGGGCGTCTCCATAATGTTGTCCCAAAACTCCAAATCATAGGGAGTTTCCGCGTGCTCAGGCATCCAAGGTTTGCTTTCTGCGCTAAAATGCGCGATCCAGGCATCGTTACTCCAGGTCTCCACTATGTAATTCCAGGCTGAAGATCTAGGCTTCGCCTCGCGGTCCGCATAATGTCGCTTGATATAAGCGAAGCTATTCCACCTTGGATCGAGCCTGAGGAATCTCCCATTCAACGCGTGATTGATCGCATCCTGATCAAGGAGCCATAAACCTGGATGGCTTAGGCAGAATTCGATAGCACGCGCTCCGACTTTGTTTCGGTTCCACAGATCAAGATCTGCAACCATGACGCCTGCATTAAGATATCGCGTGGTCGTCATTCCAAGTACCTCTTTTAAGTAAGAGGCCTTGTTATAAGAACAGCTCAGATACGGAATCTTCCAATCATTATCTTCTAAAAGGTACTTCAGGCCAAGGTCTGCGCAAGCCGCCAGGCAATACTCTCCCATGTCCGTCGCATATAAGCTGCGGAGATTGCGTCTCACCAGCGTGTCCGCATCGAGATAAATGCACCTTCGCAGATCTCGCAGACATTCGAATAGTTCAAACCGATAAAAAGTCGCTTTTGAGAACCGCGGTTCTGAAATCAGGTGGCTGTAATCATTCTTCGCTTGATAAAGGGCGATATGTACGGTTGGGTTCTCGAACGCCTTGGTGATGGAGGAAACATCGAACGTCATGTGCGCGTCGTGCATTATGTGTACGACGATCGCGTCTTCTTGAGCGTGTATGCGTTCGAGAGACTTGATAACACTCATGGCTGGAAGAGCCATCCGGTCGTCGAACGCTAACGCGACGTGTATCGCGGCAGTGAATGTCATTTAACCGCTATGCGGCAAGTGTAATCTATAGCGCTAAGGAGAGGAACTCGTTTGCCCAATTGATCGAGTTCTTCGAAATACTCGCTTACGGCTTTCTTGGCACCTCGCCAATGGCCATAGTCGTCAATGATAAGCACCCCGCGTTCGGTGAGCACAGGATAAAGACTTTGCAATTCAAACTTGGTACTTTCATAGAAATCTGTGTCAAGCCGCAGCAATGCAATAGTGTCAGGCGTCTCTCGCTTAAGAGTAACACCGACGTCACCTTCTACATACCGCACCAAGTGATCGGGATAGCGTGTGGAGCTAATATTTTCCTTCACTTCACTTAGGGGCGACAAACAAAGTGTATTCTCCCGGTCGTCGGCATTTTGTGCCAACAAAGAGGAAGCGGGTCTGTCCAGCGCATCCACATCGACATTAGAAGGTTGGGTCATTCCGCTGAATGTATCGTATAGCCAAACCATCCGCCGCGTATCGCCCAATAGCAGCAGCGTTCGCATAATCAACATTGCTGAACCGCCGCGCCAAACGCCGCATTCCACTATGTCGCCCTGTATGTCGTTCTTTACTATATATTTTACCGCGAGGAAAAGGCTATAAGCACGCTCGACTGAAGTAAGCGTAAATGAACGACACTCCCACCAAATTTTTAGAAACTCCAGCTCGTATGTCATTCGCGGGCTTAATGTCGATTGATCTTTGTATGAGAGAAGATGCTCTGGCCAACTCCATCGCTGTGCCGGATCTGGAGTATGATGTACAGGCGTCACCATTCCCCGCCAGGCGACTCCCATAATTTGATTCGTTTGGTAGACCTTCACCTGCCAACCTAGATCTCGAAGAAGGTCCAGGGCGGCGGCGACATCAGGCGCCATGAGATCATGCAGTACGATCATCGACGTTTCGTTCATTCCGGGGAGGCATGACAATACGTCGTTGATAGGGCCTGCCCCTTCGTGATCACCGTCTATGAAGGCGAAGCCCCATCGCGCTCCATTCTTAATGAGCCCGTCAACCGCCAAAGGACTTGGCTGCGGGATGAAAGTAATTCTTTCGTGCAAACCTGCTTTTCGAAAAAGCTTCGTAAATTCGTCTAATATGGCAGCTTCGGATAATACTGGATCGACCACGTCCAAATGAGCCACTCCAGACGCGGCGATCTGCATTGCGGACCAGCCGCGCCAAGCGCCGACTTCCAAGGCTCTGTGCCCCTCAAATAGCTTTGCATTAGAATGGAGTATGGACGATTCATCTATGTTCAGAAAGCCGATTTCTGGTGAACGGCCGTCTACATACCAGTTATGACTTATCGTTTTACGAAAATATGCCCAGCCTACACTGTGCCTGTCTCCAATCCTGCGATGAGGAAACAGCGATTCGTGTTTTGCATATTGCAAGCCTAGGCTCACGTAATCTGTATCAGGTGCGGTCCGCCCCCGTTTAAACAAGCTCTTAACAGCGCCCATAATTTGACATCTCATTCATTCACACGGCAGTCAGCTTTTCCTATGATATAGCGAGCATTGCAACCGGAGTTTGAGATCTAGTGGACCAAATCTGGCATTTGAACCTTGTTTGGAATTCCGAGCGTGGTCCGCATGTGAGTCCGGGATAAACTACTGTTGGCAAGCTCACGGAGAAGAGCCCGCCTTGTGGCTTTGCTCGTCGACGCTATCCCGACAAACCGGCGGAACCGGAGGTCGAACTTATTGGCCTTCCGAGTGCGCCGAATTGAACGCCTGTGACCTGCCACTGAACTTTCATCCAGCGGCGATTAGAGCCTCGGTGGGTTTTACGCCGTGTGGCGTGGGTGGAGCAACATGCGATCGGCGAAGCTGGTCGGGGTTGCGCAGCCGATCGC
>SCSF01000125.1 GCA_004298435.1 Beijerinckiaceae bacterium | reverse complement strand
GGATCGCTGTCGTTCTCGTGGGCGAAGATCCAGCCAGTCAGGTCTATGTCAAATCGAAGAGCAAGGCGGCGCAGGCCTGCGGTTTCCATTCGGTGCAATATGACCTTTCCGCCACGACCAGTGAGGTGGATCTTCTGGCCCTCATCGATCGCCTCAACGCCGATGCCGCCATCCATGGCATTCTGGTGCAATTGCCCTTGCCGGCTGCCATCAATGCGACGCGTGTGCTTGAGCGCGTGTCGCCGGCCAAGGACGTCGACGGGTTTCATCCTTTCAATGCCGGTCTGCTTTCGATCGGCGATCTCAGCCGCGCGCTGGTGCCCTGCACGCCGGCGGGCTCGATGGTTCTGCTCGACAAGGCGATGGCCGCCCTTGGCCGCGATCTTTCTGGCGCCGATGCCGTCGTCGTGGGACGTTCGAACATCGTCGGCAAGCCCATGGCGCAACTTCTCCTGTCGCGCAACGCGACAGTGACCGTCGCGCATTCGCGGACGCGCGATCTTCCGGGCACGGTGCGGCGCGCCGATGTGGTGGTGGCGGCGGTCGGTCGCCCCGAGATGATCCGCGGCGACTGGATCAAGCCCGGCGCGGTCGTTATCGATGTCGGGATCAACCGCATCCCCGGCGAGGGGCTGAACGCGCAGGACAAGCCGAAGACCCGGCTCGTCGGCGACGTCGCGTTCGCTGAGGCGCTCGCCCATGCGGCAGCCATTACGCCGGTACCCGGCGGCGTCGGGCCGATGACGATCGCCATGCTGATGGCCAACACGTTGCGGGCAGCGCGCCTCATTCACGGCGCGTAAAAGGCGCCGGCAGGCCGCTTGGCCTGCCGTTCTGCCCGGATGCTGGGTAGTATCTGCCTATCTATTAATACTCGTGATAATTGTGACAGCATTAGTTGGGCAGGCGGTGGCCACGCCGGCGATTGCTGACGGCTGCCGTAATTGATTTTTCAGGATCAGCGGCCATGCAGACGCTCGCGCGCGTACCTTTTTTCAAGAATATTACGGATTTCGATTTTGAACCTTTCGACCGGCGCTGCGCTTGGCGCCATTTCGATGAAGATGAAACCATCCTCGATTACGAGGATACGACTTCCGACGTTTACTTCATCGTTTGCGGTGAGGTGCGGCTGCTGATCCGTACAAGGGCCGGCAAGGAAATCATTCTCGCGGAATTGCGGCCGGGGCAGTTCTTCGGCGAGCTTGCTGCGATCGACGGCATCAAGCGATCGGCGAATGCCACCACTTTGACGAAAGCCGAACTCTGCATCATGCCGGCGGCCGTCTTTCGCGAGGTGATTTTCGCTTCGCCCATGAGCTGCGACAGAATTTTGCGGCTACTGACCCGGCGGGTGCGCGAACTCAATGCGCGGCTCGCCGAGCATTCGATCTTCGATCTGAAACACAGGCTGTATTCCGAACTGTTGCGCATGGCCGGCCCGCGGCCCGGAAAATCGGGCCAGAGGGCCGTCACGCCGCCGCCGTATCATCATGTGCTGGCCGCGCGAATCGGTTGCCGCAGGGAGCAGGTGAGCCGCGAACTTTCCGCAATGGCGCATGAAGGGTTGATAGAGAAGACACGCGGTGCTCTGGTGCTGCTGCATCCGCATGTGCTGGAGGAGCGGCTTGCGGATGCTTTGCGTGACGATGTCTGAGGCCACGTCCGGCCGCTTAACCAGCCGGCGCTGGAGCCGCTTCGACTCTGATGGAATCAGAACCGCGGCTCCACTTATTTGTTTTGATGCGTTTTCTTCACGCGAAACGGAAGCCATTTCGCTTGAAAACGCTATATGCCTACCGGCTCACTTTTCAATCGGGATCGTCAGTTTCGTCTCGTTCGTGTTGACGACGAAGACTGCAAGGAGCTTGGCGGGTTCTGTCGCGCTGGCATTGGCGCTGACGTTGTGACGGTCGCCGGGCATCTCCGAAAAGCTTTGTCCCTTCTTGTAAACTTTCACCGGTCCATTGTTGACCTGACTGCGGATCGCGCCCTCAAGCACAGTCGCGTAGATGAAGGCGGATTTGGCGTGCATGTGCGCAGGCGAGTAGCCGCCGGGACCATATTCGACAAGCACAGCCTTGATGCTCTTGCCGGGGACGTTCGGCAGTTCGTGCTGATAGACGAGCGTTACCTTGGCGTTCTTGGATTTCGGTGCATCCGCAAGCGCGTTGCCGAAAGGCAGTGCGATGAGAAGCAGAAAAAAGAGGATCCGTTTCATGTGTCGTCTCCTTTGATTCTGAATGCTGGATCAGGCTCGTGTCCGTGAGCGCAGCCATTCTTCGAGAGTGATGCGGCCAAGGCGCGCTTCACCCAAGGGCACGAGAGAAAATTCTTCCATACGGCCACCGAAATATAGGGCTTCTGGGTCGCGAGTAACCTCACGCGGGTCGCTGACAGCCTTCAGATAACGCGCGACAATTTCATTGAACGGCGCCCGTTCCGGGCCTGCAATCTCTACGATCCCGTTGCGCGGCGAAGCGAGCGCTGCGTCGGCAACCATAACAGAAACCTCTTCCGCTGCGATGGGCTGGAAGAGGCCTGGCGAGACCCTGACCACGTTTCCGCTCGTTCCTGCGTCGGCAATGGCTCCGATGAATTCCAGAAACTGCGTCGCGCGGACGATAGTGTAGGGAATGCCGGAAGCCTCTATCAGCTTTTCCTGGGCGACCTTGGCGCGAAAATAGCCATTGTCGGGTGTTCGTTCGATGCCGACGATGGAGAGCGCAACATGGTGCCGAACGCCTGCTGAAGCCTCCGCCGGGAGAAGGTTGCGGCCGGAGGTTTCGAAAAATTCCAGCACGGCCTTGTTTTCAAATGATGGTGAATTGGAGAGATCGATCACCACCTGCGCACCGGCAAGCGCTTCCGTGAGTCCTTCGCCCGTAATTGTGTTGACACCGTTTTTGGGCGATGCGGCGACGACTTCATGGCCGCGTTGACGCAGAATGGCGACAGTTTTCGAGCCGATCAGGCCAGTGCCGCCGATGACGACGATCTTCATAATTTATCCTCCTTTGCCGGTTGCCATGCGCTCGTCATCTTTCCCGGAGCGTCCGGGAGTGTCCAGAACAGCAAATTGCACGGCCGGACCGACGCGTTACCATAACTGAAACCGGTGGGAGTGGCTTAGGAACTTGGAGGAGAGGACGCATGGCTGCGAACGAGACTTATCTTGCCGTCTTTCTCGGCAGCAAAACCAGCGCGCGCATGAAGGCGTGGATGGCGCTTCCTGAAGCCGAGCGGCGCGGCAAAGAGCGCGAGGGGATAGCTGCCTGGAAGGCCTGGATCGCAGAGCATCAGGCGGCCATTTCCACCATGGGCGGACCGCTTGGCCGGACAAAGAGAGTTTCCGGACACGGGATTGAAGACGTGAGTAACGAGCTCGCTGCCTTTATGATCGTGCAGGCGGAGTCACAGGAAGCGGCGGCCAGGCTGTTCGAAAAGCATCCGCATTTTACGATCTTTCCGGGCGAATCCATAGAGATCATGCCGGTTTTGCCGATACCGGATTCCTGATAGGGCCGATTTCTGTTCTCTCGCTGCATGAGGATGAAAGCATGCCGAACACCATTCGCCTGCACCGCGTTCTGGCAACCAGTCCGGAAAAAATCTACCGCGCCTTCCTTGAGGCGGATGCTGTCGCGAAATGGCTTCCGCCCAATGGCTTTACTTGCACAGTGCATCATCTGGAGCCGAGAGTCGGCGGCACATTCAAGATGTCTTTTCGTAACTTCACGACAGGCACGAGCCACGTCTTTGGCGGCGAATATGTCGAACTCATTCCCGCCGAGCGCGTGCATTATACGGACAAGTTTGATGATCCCAACTTGCCAGGCGAGATGCAAGTAACAGTAACGTTGCAGAAAGTATCAGTTGGCACAGAAGTGGATATCACGCAGGCAGGCATACCGGACGCCATCCCGCCGGAAGCCTGTTACCTCGGCTGGCAGGAGTCGCTGCGCAATCTGGCAAGGCTCGTCGAGCCGGAGATCAATCAATAGAGCGTTTTCAGTATCATCCTCACGCCGTCCGCACTTTAGTGCAGCCGCGCCTTCAGCCGGTTGCGGTGTGCGGCCTGTTTTGCGCGGTTGCCGCAGATCGCCATGCTGCACCAGCGCCGCGCGTGGCCGCGCGTGTGGTCGACGAAGAGCAGCGTGCAAGCGGAGCCTTCGCAAGCCTTCACATGCGAGAAATCTTCCGTGCAGACGAGCCGCGCCAGTTCTTCCGCGATTGGAAAGAGAAGCGCTTCGGGACTCCGCCAGCGGCGAAGCTTCTGAAGTTCGAAAGGCCCTTTATCCATTGAGCGAGGGGTGATCTGGCTGAAGCGCGCGTCGCGCTCAAGCAGACGATTGAGTGGCGCAAGCTCGCTTAACGCACCGGCTTGCAGCGCATGCCCTTTGTGCTGATTGACGAAGCCGCGAAACCATTCACGCAGGTGTCGGGCTTGGTCCGCCACCTTGTCGAGTTCGCCGGGCAGGGCGCATGCCCGCATCTCCTGGAGCACGTCATGCGGCGCCAGATGCGCCTGTTCGAGCCAGCCTAAATAGCCTTCGCCATCATTGATCCAATCGACAGGCGTATCGATGGGCGTCGCAACGGAATTCAGGAAGTCCAGTCCCAGCGCATCGCCGACGAAAATCGCAGGCAGTTGGTGCTCCATGATGACTTTCCTTTCCGGCCGGGAGGCGCATGCACAACGCGTCGCCTCCCACGAACATTTAATAACGATAACCTGCAAAATGTCACTTGACAAGTTATTTGACTGTATGTAACCGGTAAGATGTTATTTAGACAGTTACTAGCCGATCGCTTTGAAGGAGGGGAAACGATGGCCTCAAACGACGTGAACCTTGTGCTCGCCCATGGCGCCTGGGCCGACGGGTCGAGCTGGTTGAAAGTCATCAGAGCACTGGCGGCTGAGGGCATCAAGGCGGTGGCGGCGCCGCTGCCGCTCACATCTTTTGAGGACGATGTAGCGGCGCTCGATCGCACTCTGGAGCGTGTTTCGGGGCCGGTTGTCCTTGCGGGACACGCCTATGCGGGTGGGGTAATTGCGGCCACGCGAAGCGAGAAGGTGAAGGCGCTTGTCTATGTTGCAGCGCTTGCCCCGGATGAGGGCGAGACGGTCGCGGACGTCTTCTACCGCACAGAGCCGCACCCGCAGGCGCCGAAGCTTGCACCCGATGCTCATGGACTCATCTGGCTGCCCGATGCGGCCTTCGCCGCCGCCTTTGCGCAGAATGCCACCGCAGAGGAGCAGGCCCTACTGGCGGCGGTGCAGAGGCCGATCTCGCCCGCCTGCATCACAGTCGCCGTTCCGCGGCCGCTCTGGAAAGACCGTCCGAGCTGGTTTCTGGTGGCCGAGCAGGACCGCATGATCGCTGCCGACAATCAACGCTTCATGGCGCAGCGCATGCGCGCAACTGTCCGCCCGCACGCTGTCGATCACGCGCCGATCGTCAGCGCGCCAGAAGCCGTCGTCGGTGTGCTGTGCGAAGCTGTCCGCGCTGTTTCGTGAACGATTATAATAACCGCCATACGCCTATTAAATTGGTTGCAATCTATCAAAGGAGATGCGTCACATGACTACTATCAGCTACCGGACTGCCGATGTGGACGGCTTCAAGGTTTTCTACCGCGAGACGGGCGCTGCGGGCTCGCCGAAACTGCTGCTGCTGCATGGCTTTCCAAGCGCCGGCCATATGTTCCGCGATCTCATCCCACTTCTGGCCGACCGCTTCCACATCATCGCTCCCGACCTGCCGGGCTTCGGCAATTCCGACATGCCTGCACGGGAAACATTCACCTATACGTTCGACCGCATTACTGATGTTATCGACCGCTTCACTGAGGTCGTCGGCTTCGATCGCTATGCTGTCTATGTCTTCGATTATGGCGCGCCGACGGGCTTCCGGCTCGCGATGAAGCATCCAGAGCGGATCACCGCCATCATTTCGCAGAATGGCAATGCCTATGATGAGGGGTTGAGCGACGGCTGGACTCCCATCAGGGCCTATTGGGAAGATCCGTCCCAAGCCAATCGCGACACACTGCGCTCCCTCCTCGCGCCAGAAACTACAATCTGGCAGTATACGCATGGTGTGGCTGATCCGGCGAAGGTTTCACCCGATGGCTATTCGCTCGATAATTTTTATCTAGCACGGCCGGGCGCGCATGAGGTGCAGCTCGATCTCTTCGGTGATTACAAAAGCAACGTCGCGCTTTATCCGCGTTTTCAGCAATATTTTCGCACCCATAAGCCGCCGTTCCTCGCGATATGGGGCAAAAATGATCCCTTCTTTCTGCCGCCCGGCGCCGAGGCGTTCAAGCGCGACATCCCGAATGCCATCGTGCAATTCCTCGATACAGGGCATTTCGCGCTTGAGACTCACGCGGCGGAAGTTGCCGCGGCCATCCGCGATTTCTTCCCCCGCTGATAACGCAACGCCTTGCGTCAAGGAGCGTTTGAAATGTCGAATCCGGTTGCCGTTATCACGGGGGCCAGCCAGGGCATTGGCCGGGCCACCGCAGTCCGTCTCGCGCGTGATTTCTCTGCATTGGTTCTTGTCGCGCGCAATCGCAAAAACCTCGAACAGACTGCCGAGGCAGTAAAGACCGCAGGCGCGCAAGCGTTAGTCATTGATATCGATCTTGGCGATCCATCTGCCGCGCAGGCTGTCGTCGATCAGGCTTTGGCGGCCTTTGGCCGGATCGATGCGCTCCTCAACATTGCAGGCGCGGTGCCGCAGATCGATCTCTTCGAGATGACGGATGCGCAGTGGGAGGGCGGACTGGCGCTGAAGCTGCATGGCGCAAGACGCCTCACGGTCGCGGCCTGGCCGGCGCTGAAGGCGGCGAAGGGCTCTGTGGTGCTGATGTCCGGCAATTCGGCCTTGTTTCCGAAAGCCCCTTACGCCGCTGTCGGCACGATCAATGCAGCAATCGTGGCCCTGGCGAAGGCGTTCTCTGATCGCGGCATTGCTGATGGCGTGCAGGTCAACAGCGTCTTGCCGGGTCCTGTAATGACGGGCCGCCGCCGCTCTTATCTTCAGCACTGGGCGCCTCTGCACGATATGACGGTTGAAGAGGCGACAGCCAATTTTCCAAAGGAAGCCGGCATTGCCCGCTATGGCGAGCCCGAGGAGATTGCCGAACTGATGGCGTTCCTGGTGTCGCCGGGCGCGCGCTGGATGACCGGCTCGGCGCTGCGCATGGATGGCGGCGAGGTCAAATCGATCTGAGCGAAGTAACGAATTCGACATCGTGTTCGTTTGTTCGGTTGTGGGACGGCCTTGGTTGTTTGGCTGCCGTTCTCCTGTGAAAGGAAGCAAATATGTCTCAGCCGGAAATCTTCGATGTCGTCGTTCTTGGCAGTGGCCAGGGCGGAAAACTGCTCGCATGGCATCTTGCCAAATCCGGCAAGAAGGTTGCCGTGGTTGAGCGCCGCTGGGTTGGCGGTTCCTGTCCTGCGGTCGCCTGCATGCCCTCCAAGAACGAGCTCTGGAGCGCCAGGGTGGCTCATCTGGTGCGGAACGCCGGCAGCTTCGGCACGCTTTTCGATGGCGTCAGGACGGATATGCGCAAAGTGCAAAAGCGCAAGCGGATGATGGTCGATCGAGAGATCGCACTTCATCTGAATGCCTATAAGGAAAGCGGCGCCGAACTTATCATGGGGAGCGGCAGATTCATCGCTCCCAAAACCATCGAGGTCGCGCTGAATGATGGCGGAATGCGCGTGCTTTCAGGCCGCGAATGCGTAATCAATGTCGGATCGCATGCCGCCATTCCCGACGTGCCCGGCCTGCGGGAGGCGCGTCCGCTCACCCATATCGAAGCGCTCGAACTCGACGAATTGCCACCGCATCTCATCGTGCTCGGCGGCGGCTATACCGGCATCGAACTGGCGCAAACCTTCCGCCGCTTCGGCAGCGCCGTAACCGTCATCGAGCCCGGTCCGCAGATTATGGGACGTGAGGACGACGAGTTTTCGGAAGAGATGAGCCGGATCCTGAGAGAGGAGGGCATCGATATTCTCCTCGACGCACAACCTTCGACTGTCAGCGGCCAGAGCGGCGGCTCTGTTTCGGTGACGATTCGGACGCCTTCCGGAGAACGGCAGATCGAAGGTAGCCATCTTCTGGTGGCGACCGGCCGGATTGCAAACACGGCGGACATCGGGCTTGAGAAAGCCGGTGTGTCACTCGATACGCGCGGGTTTGTTCAGGTGGATGAGCATCTGAAGACGACTGCGCCTGACGTCTGGGCGATCGGCGAATGCGCAGGCAGTCCGCAATTCACGCATGTATCGGTCGATGATTTCAGAATTGTTCATGACCATATGGCGGGTGGAGGCAAACGGACCACCACTGACAGACTCATTCCGCAGGTGATGTTTACGGACCCGCCGCTCGCGCGCGTCGGTCTGTCGGAAGACGAGGCTCAACGTCAGGACATTGCAGTCCGCACGGCGACGCTGCCAATGCGCAATGTTTTGCGAACTGAGGCGACCGACGAGACGGATGGTATGATGAAGGTGCTCGTTGGAGCGCAGCACGATCAAATTATAGGTTTCGCGATGATCGGTTCCGAGGCTGGCGAGGTCGTGGCGGCCGTGCAAACGGCGATGCTCGCGAAGCTGCCCTATACGACGCTGCGCGATGCTGTCTTTGCACATCTCACCATCGCCGAAGGGCTTGGGCCACTGCTCGGAGATGTGCCGACTCTTTGATCGCGAAAACATTGCCCGATCCAGTGCTTCTGGATCGGGCGTGGTTTTGCAACGCTATCAATATGACGCTTTGAGCTTGTCTTGCGTCTTTGTCTTGAAATCGCTGGCGTCGTGACGCTCATGGAGCTGGCCGGAAAGCTCCCCCGACAGGCGGTTGACCATACGTCCGCGCGGAACGGCGGGCCGCTCGATGAGCATGTCGGCCCAACGCCGGACATGCGCGTAATCCTCCACGCTGAGAAACTCCGCGGCGCCATAGTTCCAGCCTTTCACGAGGCCGCCATACCAGGGGAAGATCGCGATGTCGGCGATCGTATAGCTGTCGCCGGCCACGAATTTGCTTTCCGCAAGACGCTTGTCGAGAACATCAAGCTGGCGCTTCACCTCCATGGCGAAACGGTCGATCGCATATTCGATCTTCATCGGCGCATAGGCAAAGAAATGGCCGAAGCCGCCGCCGAGATAGGGCGCGCTTCCCACCTGCCAGAACAGCCATGAGAGACATTCCGCACGCGCAGCGGGTTCCGTCGGCAGGAACGCGCCGAACTTTTCCGCGAGATAGATAAGGATCGAACCGGATTCGAAAATGCGGATCGGCTTTGCTCCGCTTCGGTCAACGAGTGCTGGAATCTTCGAATTCGGATTGATGGCGACGAAGCCGCTGCCGAATTGCTCGCCGTCTCCGATCCTGATTGGCCAGGCGTCATATTCCGCGCCGCTGTGCCCAAGCGCCAGCAGTTCCTCCAGCATGATGGTGATCTTCACGCCATTTGGCGTTGCAAGCGAATAAAGCTGGAACGGATGCTTGCCGACAGGTAGTTCCTTGTTGTGCGTCGCGCCGGCGACCGGGCGATTGACGTTCTCGAACTGGCCGCCGTTTGGCTTCTGCGAGGTCCAGACTTTCGGCGGCACATAGTCCGTTGGTGCAGTCATTTCTTTCTCCGGGAAGAGGCAGGGTTCGATGCCGCGCAAGGGTTCAGCGCAGCGGACCCGCGGGGTGAAAATCGCGGAGGGTATAGGCCACTTCCGTCGCCAAGCGGAGAAAGAAATCGGCTGCCGGAGTCAATTGATCGCGAGGAGACAGACGTATCGGCCGGCGGCTGACCTTCCGCCGCCCACGCAGCGGCGTCCATAATCTCACGTTCAGCGGATGTCACCCCCTTAAGGAATTCAGGAAAAATCTGCATATTGGCAATTGGTTCCGCGGCCGTCAGTTTCCTCTTTGAGCCAATACGTTCATGGTGTGGAGCGCGATGATGAATTCCTCGTCTGTCGGGATTGTCAGAACCGGAATGCGGCCAGGATGGTCCTCGCCTGTTTCATCGGGCGGCGCGATTCCGAGCCATTCGAGACGCGCACAGATGTTCTTGCGGATTTCGGCATTGTGCTCGCCGATTCCGCCCGTAAACACGAGCCTGTCCAGTCCGTTCATCGCGGTTGCCATAACGCAGATCTGTTCTGCAATGCGGGCGCAGAACTGGGCGATGGCCTCCTTCGCCTTTTCATCGGCGCTGGCGAGAAGCGTCCTTATATCGGCAGAGATGCCGGAGACGCCGAGCAGCCCCGATCTGTGATAAAGCAGATCCTCGATTTCGGAGACGGACATCGCCTCCGCTCGTTGCAGATAGAGCAGGAGCCCCGGATCGATCGCGCCGCTGCGCGTTGCCATCATCACACCGTCGAGCGGCGTCAGGCTCATCGTCGTGTTGACGCTCTTGCCCTTGTCGATGGCGCAGAGGCTGCATCCGCTTCCGAGATGTGCGACGACCACGCGAAGATCGAGCCTGTCTAGCTTGCGGGCGATATATTCGAAGGAAAGACCGTGAAAGCCGTAGCGGCGGATGCCCTTTGCCTCGAATTCTCTCGAAAGAGGAAAGCGATGATATAGGGCAGGCATATCGCGATGAAAGGCGGTGTCGAAGCAGGCGACCTGAGCCAGATCCGGCCGCTCTGCGAAAAGCTGGCGCACCGGTTCAAGACAGCGCGGCTGGTGAAGCGGCGCCAAAGGCGTCAACGCATCGAGCCTGCTGAGAACATCGCCATCGATCAGGACAGGTGCGGAAAAGCCGGGGCCGCCATGAACGATCCGATGGCCGGCTGCGGCAAGCGTGTGATGCGGGAGCAGGGATTCGACACGATCGAGTAGCAGCAGGGCAGGGTTTGCGGCTTCATGCGCGGGCTGCTCCGCCATCACGTCCTTGATCGGTTTGCCGGCGGGATCGTGAATTATGAGCGCCCGGTCGTCCTGCGTCCCCTTGAACAGGAGAACAGGTTCTGGAGCCCGCGCTTCGTAGACTGCGAACTTGACGCTCGATGAACCGATATTGATCGTGAGAATCGCCTCTTGCATAATGCGAACCTAATCAATTTCTCTGGCCTGCCAATGCCATCCCTGAATTTCCGGCATGTCTTCGCCATGCTCGCGGACATAGCGGTGATGGTCGTTCAGCTTGACCTGGAACTCCTGCATCGCCGCTGCGCATTTGAGCGCAAGACCGGGGACGCGTTCGATCGCCTCGATCGCCAGATGATATCTGTCGAGTTCGTTGAGAACGGCCATGTCGAAAGGCGTCGTCGTCGTGCCCTTTTCGCGGAATCCGCGCACATGAATGTTGTCGTGGTTGGCCCGCTTATAGGTTAAACGGTGAATCATATAAGGATAGCCGTGATAGGCGAAGATCACCGGCTTTTCGCGGGTGAAGATCCGATCGAAATCCTTATCGGAAAGGCCGTGCGGATGCTGCTCGCGCGGCTGAAGCGCCATCAGATCGACGACGTTGACGACGCGGATCTTCAGTTCGGGGATCGCGCTGCGCAGAAGCGAGACCGCCGCCAGTGTTTCGAGAGTCGGGACATCGCCGGCGCAGGCCATCACCACGTCAGGTTCATCGCCGGTTTCCGTGCCGGCCCAGGCCCATATGCCGATGCCAGCCGCGCAATGCGCTTCCGCCTCAGCCATGGACAGCCACTGGGGCGCGGGTTGCTTGCCAGCGACGATGACATTGATGCGATCGTAGGTGCGCAGACAATGATCCGTAACCCATAGCAGCGTGTTGGCATCGGGCGGAAAGTAGACCCGGACGATGTCTGGACTCTTGTTGGCGACGAGATCGACGAAACCGGGATCCTGATGGCTGAAGCCGTTATGATCCTGCCGCCACACATGCGAACTGAGCAGATAGTTGAGCGAGGCGATGGGTCTGCGCCACGGCAGGTTTCGCGAGATTTCAAGCCATTTCGCATGCTGATTGAACATCGAATCGACGATATGCACAAAGGCTTCGTAGCAATTGAACAGGCCGCGGCGTCCGGTCAGCAGATAGCCTTCGAGCCAGCCCTGACAGAGATGCTCGCTTAACACCTCCATCACGCGGCCGTCTTTCGAGAGATGCACATCGTAAGGCTCGATCGGCTCCATCCAGATTCGATCGGTCGTTTCAAATACCGCGTCGAGCCGGTTAGACGCCGTCTCGTCAGGTCCCATCAGGCGAAAGTTTCTGTTTGCGGCGTTCAGGCGGAACACATCGCGCAGAAAGCCGCCTGCGACGCGGGTCGCCTCCGCCGGCCCGGCGCCCGGCGTGGGGACATCGACGGCATGCTCGCGATAATCGGGAAGTTCGAGCGTGCGTTTCAGCGTGCCGCCATTTGCGTGCGGGTTGGCGCCCATACGCCGCGCGCCGGCAGGGGCCAGCGCTTGCAATTCCGCAATGAGGCGGCCTTCGCTATCGAAAAGCGTTTCTGGCTTGTAGCTGCGCATCCAGTTTTCGAGGATGGCAAGATGCACGGGGTTGGATTTCACGCCATTGACCGGCACCTGATGCGCGCGCCAGAATCCTTCGACCTTTTCGCCATCGACTTCCTTCGGTCCTGTCCAGCCTTTCGGGCTACGCAGAACGATCATCGGCCAGCGCGGCCGCGCCGTCGTGTTCGCGTTCCGCGCGTCGGTTTGAAT
>SCSF01000124.1 GCA_004298435.1 Beijerinckiaceae bacterium | reverse complement strand
AAATCTCGATGCGAGGCCACGTCCTCCCTCCTTTACGGAGCAAAAGTCCGGGACGGCCCGGCCCTTCGAAGGAGGGTCGTCATGGCCTGGATCTACCTCATTGCCGCTGGTCTTCTTGAAGTCGTCTGGTCTTTCGCGATGAAGCAGTCGCACGGCCTAACGCGCCTGTGGCCGACGGTGATCATGGTCTTCACGATGCTCGGCAGTATTGGGCTTCTGGCGATCGCCATGCGCTCGCTGCCGCTTGGCACGTCCTACATGATCTGGACTGGCGTCGGAGCAGTTGGGGCTTTCGTAGTAGGCATTATTGTGCTCGGAGAGCAGGCGAGCATCGCCCGGCTTGTTGCCGCTGGTCTGATCGTCTCAGGGCTCGTGATGATGAAGCTATCCAGCACCTCATAGCAAAGGCGCGAGGCCGGCATTCCCACAAAGCCCCGGCGTCTCGAAATAGGAAGCAGATAGAGGCATCATTCGAACATGCTCTGGCTTGACTGTCGGCGAAGCGGCTTGCCTCAAGACGGACTGCGCTCTAGGTTCCACCCGCCTGTTGCTCCGGAGCCCGGAAAAGCGATCAATGTCAAACCAGTCTTCTGCCGATCACCTCGTAGACCGCCGCCTGTTGCAGCGCAGACTTTCGTTCTGGCGCGTGGCGGCCTTCGTGGTCCTGATTGTCCTGATCGGCGCGGTGGGGCTGCGTTTTTCCGGTGAGGTGGCGCCAACGAGCCTGACGCCGCACATTGCGCGGCTGTCGATCAGCGGACTCATCACCGGTGATCGTGGAACATTGAAGCTGATCGACGAGATTTCGAAATCGAACGCAAAAGCCGTCATTCTCTCGATTGACAGCCCTGGAGGCACGACGACCGGGGCGGAAATACTTTACAACGCGATCCGGCGGCTTGCCAAAAAGAAGCCGGTTGTCGCGGTTGTCGGAAATATGGCTGCCTCCGGCGCCTATATTACTGCTTTGGCCGCGGACAGGATCGTTGCGCACGGCAACTCGCTCGTCGGATCGATCGGCGTCCTCATCCAATATCCGAATATCGCCGGCCTGCTCGACAAGGTGGGTGTCAAGATCGATGCGGTGAAGTCCTCGCCGATCAAAGCTGAGCCGAGCGGTTATGAGCCGACAAGCCCCGAGGTCCGGCAGATTCTCACATCGCTGGTCAACGACAGTTACGGATGGTTCAAAAACCTCGTCAAGAAACGGCGCAATTTGAATGATTCCGAACTGGCTGCCGTCGATACCGGACGGGTTTTCACCGGACGTCAGGGCCTTAGCGTGAAGCTTATCGACCAGATTGGCGGCGAGCGGGAAGCGGTCGCCTGGCTGGTGCATAAAAAAGGTGTGCCCGCGGGCCTTCCCATCCGTGACTGGAAAGGCAGCACCAGCCTTGAACGGCTCGGTATTCTTGGCTCTTCGGCCCGCATCGCCGAAACCCTCGGCTTCTCCGGCGTGGCGCATGTCCTCAATCAGGCGGCGGACTATCACGACGCGCGTTTACTTGACGGTCTCCTATCGATTTGGCAAGTTGGCCACATTGAGTAAGGCCGCGATGTGCGTTGGACGATGAATTGCGCAAGATTGCTCTTGCCGGTCCAGGCGCCGGGGCAGGGAGCAGGACGCGAAATCCCGCTCTACCATATCGGTTTTGATCACGGTATATGCGTACAGGCGGATTGTGATCTGAACGCATCGTGAGCCGGCGGTCGCAGCGGGCGTCATAGCGACGGCGCGAGTTGGTGATTGCGAGACTTTTGGTCCGCCAGGCTGATTGCGAATTTGGTTTCGACAGGGCGAGTAGCACGCGGGGGCGGGAGCATGATCAAATCGGAACTCGTGCAGCGGATTGCCGACCGCAATCCGCATCTTTATCTGCGCGACGTCGAAAAGATCGTGAACGCGATTCTCGACGAAATCACCAATGCGCTGTCGCGCGGCGATCGTGTCGAATTGCGCGGTTTCGGCGCCTTTTCCGTGAAGCGGCGCGATGCCCGGCTTGGACGCAATCCACGCACCGGCGCGCATGTCGAAGTCGATGAAAAGGCGGTGCCCTTCTTCAAGACGGGCAAGGAAATGCGCGAACGCCTCAACGAAGGCTATTCCGGCTGATCGTTTGCCGGCGGCGCACTGACTGAAGCGTGATCGGTCAAGCAGGCAGCTTCCGGTCGGCCCGGAGCGGAATTTATCTTGAGTCGGCGATGTCGTTGGCGGATAGGGTTGCAGGATGAAGCGCGCGTTGGAATGGCTCATCCTTGTCCCGATAGCGATCATTGCGATCGCCTTTCTGGTCGGCAACCGGCAGGTGGTCGATGTTTTCTTCGATCCCTTCGCGAAAGGGGCTGCCGGACAATTTGCTGTCAAGGCGCCGCTTTTTCTCGTCATTGTCGTGGCCGTGGCCGTAGGCGTTCTTCTCGGCGGCTTCTTCAGTTGGTTGCGTCAGGGCAGGCATCGCCGGGCGCTCCGGGAGGCGCGGGGTGAGGTGGTCCGCTTGCGCGGCAACGTCGAGCGCACAAGATAGCAGTTCGAAGGAACGTCCGGTTCTGGCCAGATGTGGAGCATTCCTCTTTCCCGGCCGAAGCGTAGCTTTGAGCCGGGAAAGAGAGCCGTAAGCTCAGATCCGGACCCTGGATCATCGACCGCGCTGCGATCTCGTCCGGGAAGGGGGTGGGTTTCTGCCCCTGATTCATACAGGCAGCGGACCGCTTAGGGTCATGGGAATGCTCGTCAAGATTTGTGGATTATCGAGCCTGGAAACGGTGGACGCCGCGCTTGCGGCGGGCGCCGATATGCTCGGTTTTGTCCATTTTGAGAAAAGCCCCCGGCACCTGACGCTCGAAGCCGCTCGAAGCCTCAGCGAGCATATCGGCGACAAGGCCCGCAAGGTCCTGCTGACGGTCGATATGGACGATGTGGCGCTTGCCCACGCCGTCGCCGTCGTTCGGCCTGATGCGCTGCAATTGCACGGTCGCGAGCCGCCGGATCGTGTCACTTCGCTCAAAGCCCGCTTCGGGTTGCCTGTCGTCAAGGCCATCGCAATTGGCGGCAGCCCAGACGATTTCGACCGCATCGCACTTTACGATGGCATTGCCGACATGCTGCTGCTGGATGCTCCCTCGCGTGAGGGATCGCGGCGCCCCGGCGGCAATGGTGTGCGTTTCGACTGGAATCGTCTCGCCGCGCTCGAAATCGCGACGCCCTGGCTGCTTGCCGGGGGACTCACGCCGGACAATGTCGC
>SCSF01000123.1 GCA_004298435.1 Beijerinckiaceae bacterium | reverse complement strand
AGATCCGCGTCGGTTGCGAGTTCGCGAATGCCTTCCGCGATGCTGCGCAGCGAGGCCGGATCGACGAGCAACGCGGCATCGCCAGCGACCTCCTGAGTAGCCGTGGCGGCTGACGTCAAAACCGGCGTTCCACAACCCATGGCTTCGAGAATGGGGATGCCGAAACCTTCATAGAGAGACGGGAACAGAAATCCTTCCGCCGCAGCGATCAGCGGCGCGAAATATTGTTCATCGACAAAACCCAGAATCCGTGTGCGTGGTCCGGCGCTGAGACTTCCGAGCGACCCGAAGACATGTTCGCGGGCAAGATTGCCTGCGACCACCAGCCAGAGATCCTCCGGAAGCTCGCCCTGAAGATCGTTCCATGCCTGGAGAACTTTTGGCAAATTCTTGCGCCGGTCGGAAGTCGCCTGCAAAACGAAGTAGCGTTGCGGCAAATCGAGGGCGGCCCGTACCGCCGCGATGTCCTCGGGTTCATAAAGGTGAAACTGTTCGCAAACGCCGTTGGAAATGACCTCGATCTGATCGGCTTCTATGCCAAGCGTGGCTGCAATGCGCTTGCGTGAGAACTCTGACACCGTGACGACCTTCGCGACACGACGGACGAGCCGCGGCATGAGCGTGCTGTAGAAGCGCACAAATTTCGGTGCGAAGAACTCCGGAATATCGAGAAATGCGACGTCGTGCAGCGTGAGAATTTGCCGGCGCACGGCGAGAGGGCCAGTCGCGGATGGCGACCAGAGAAACTTGCCTCTCGCGCGCCAGGGCAGGACGAATTGTTCCCACGCATGGCCCTTGATCCCGGCGAGAGAGCGCGAAGGCGCGATCGATTCAACCGGCCCGAGTCTTTGCAAGATCTCGGTCGTAACGCGTTGCTGCCCGCCCATCGACAATCCCGCGGCGCGGGTATTCACGGCGAGCGACAAGCCGAAGCTCTGCCTCATGCTCATTTGTTCAGAGGGCGCCTTGCCTTTCCGATCTGCGGACAGAGTGGAGAATTCAACCGGCATGCTGTTTATTCCAACGCGCCGCGGCGGCGGACAAAGGAAAAATCGAATGGACAGAGCTCGGCAATTGGTCTTTTGCGGCGACCTCGTTTCGCGGCAACTCTGCATGCTGAGAAGATGGAGAAACCGGCAATGATGCTGTAGCCCGTCCCGGGCGATCAAGCATATGACAATAAATTGAAAGCAATCCCCTGGTATGCCGTTCGAGAGTCCGCGGGTCGCTCCAATAGGCGCGATAAGCAGCATGCGACATCGCCGTCACGCGTGCATCGTCGCGCATTTCCACAAGCGCGCGGGCAAGATCGTCGGCATCATTGCTTTTGAACCAGAGGCCCGTCACGCCATTTTCGACCTCGTCACGTCCGGCGCAATTGTCGGATACGATTACCGGCAGGCCGAGCGCCTTGGCTTCAAGGACAGTGAGTGGCTGCCCCTCGTACCAGAGCGAGGGAAAGACCAGGACCCTCGCTCCGCGCATCAACGCATGCACCTGCTCCTCGTTTTGCCAGCCGAGCAAACGCGCTTCCGGGAAGCGCGCGGCAAGTTCGGCCGCAATCGGACCATCGCCTGCAAAGGTTGGAATCAACCCGGCCTTGCGCGCCGCCTCGGCAAACAGAAAAGCGCCCTTCTCTGCCGACAGCCGTCCCACGAAAAGAACATCACCCGACGCTGGATTCTCCTTCAATCCGCGATCGCTGACGGAGATCGGATTGGACAGACGGTGAAGCTGTGCAGCAGGCGGAATGAACGGCCTGACAATCCCATCCTGAAATTCCGAGAGCGCGATAAAATCCGAGAAAACGTCCGTGAGATGCACAAATTTCTGCGCCATCAGCAGCCGGGCGTTGCGCCACAGCTTGCGGACGTAGTTTCGCTGATCGCAATCCGCCAACCAGCAAGAAGCAGACAAGGGTTGGCGATGGCAGACCTCAGACTTCGGATAGTGGTAAAATCCCCCGTTCGGGCAAAACAGGAAATAATCGTGAAATGTGAAGACGGCCGGCAGGCCCGAGGCTTTGATCGGCGGCCCAATCGAAGGCGACAAAGCCTTCGCCCAACCATGAACATGGACAAGCGTTTTGTCGCGCGGCAGACTGGCAAGGAGCTTGGCCAGTTCAGCCGCCGCGTGAAAATTCCAGGTGCCCTGCATTGCCGCCGCAGCGCGCGAAGGATTGCCGACAAGATCCGTCTGGCCGAGGCAGACGGTTTCAACTTCCGCAGCTTCGAGCGCAGGCGTCACCGGGCCGGTCGCGGCAAAGTAGATCACGCGATGGCCTTGCTTTTTGAGGCCGATCGCGCTTTCGATGGCGACCTTGGCTTGTCCCCCTGTGATGTTGCCGAAATCACAGCAAATCACAAGATTGAGGGCTTCAGGCGCGGCGCTCACTAAAAACTCTCCCTCCATGCCGATAACGTACTGATCTATCAGACTACCCCTTAACCGACGGTTGACCCAAGGCGTTACTGAACGCGCGCGGCGTTGTTCCGTATTTGTTCCGTAGCTTTCTTGAGTTAAACTTAAAAAGCGAATCAATATCGACGAGGATTTTAATGGCGAAGGCCCAGGATCTTTTTGGTGATGCCGTGCGCAAGGCCGCGCCGTCAGCGGCCAAAGCCAATGGAACGGCTCGGCCCACTCGCGCCGTGGCTTCAGGCACACCGGGGGAAGCTGCCTATACCGCCGCCTCGATCGAGGTGCTCGAAGGGCTCGAACCCGTCCGCCGCCGGCCCGGCATGTATATCGGCGGCACGGATGAGGCGGCGCTGCATCATCTCTTCGCCGAAGTGCTCGACAATTCGATGGACGAGGCAGTCGCCGGACATGCCAGCTTCATCGACGTATCGTTTGAGGCCGACGGATTCCTCAGCGTGACCGATAATGGCCGCGGCATCCCCGTCGATCCACATCCGAAATTCCCGAAGAAGTCCGCGCTTGAAGTCATTATGACGACCTTGCATGCGGGCGGCAAATTCGACTCCGGCGCCTATCAGACATCGGGCGGACTGCATGGCGTTGGCGTTTCCGTCGTCAACGCGCTTTCAGAGCGGCTGGAGGTCGAAGTGGCGCGCGGCCAGATGCTGTATCGGCAGGTGTTCGAGCGCGGCCAGCCAAAAGGCAAGCTCGAAACCGTCGGCAAGGCGCCGAACCGGCGCGGCACGCGCGTCCGCTTCAGGCCCGACCCCGATATTTTCGGCAAAGGCGCGAAATTCAAGCCGGCGCGCCTGTTCCGCATGGCGCGGGCAAAGGCCTATCTCTTCGGCGGCGTCGAAATCCGTTGGCATTGCAGCCCCGCCCTGCTCGATGTCTTGGGCGACCTCCCCGCGGAAGCCGTCTTTCACTTTCCCGGCGGCCTGAAGGATTATCTGACGCAGGACATTGAAGGGAAGGATCTCGTCGCGGAACAGAGCTTTACCGGCAAGGTCGAAAAAAGCGGCGGGCATGGTTCGCTCGAATGGGCGGTGGCCTGGCTCAGCGAAGACGATGGCTTCATCCATTCCTATTGCAACACGATCCCGACGCCGGACGGCGGCACCCATGAAGCCGGACTGCGCTCTGCCCTGCTGCGCGGGCTGAGGGACCATGCCGAACGCATCGGTCAGGCCAAGCGCGCCACCGTGCTGACCGGCGACGACGTCATGGCCTCATGCGCCGCGCTGATCTCGGTGTTTTTGCGCGAGCCAGAGTTCCAGGGGCAGAACAAGAGTCGCCTGATGACGCAGGAGGCCTCGCGGATTGTTGAGGCGACGCTGCGCGACGCCTTCGATCACTGGCTTGCCGCTTCACCTTCCGCCGCCCTGCGCCTGCTGGATTTCACCGTCGAACGCGCCGAGGAAAGACTGCGCCGCCGGGCCGAAAAGGATGTCGCCCGCAAGAGCGCCGTCCGCAAGCTGCGGCTGCCGGGCAAGCTTGCGGATTGCACCAACAACGCGGCTCAGGGCTCCGAACTCTTCATCGTCGAAGGCGATTCCGCCGGCGGCTCCGCCAAGCAGGCACGCAACCGCGCGAGCCAGGCTATCTTGCCCTTGCGCGGCAAAATCCTGAACGTCGCGAGCGCCACGCGCGACAAGCTCGTCGCCAACCAGCAGCTCAACGATCTTTCTCAGGCTCTCGGCTGCGGTACCGGCGCACATTACAAGGAGGAAGACCTTCGCTACGAGAAGATCATCATTATGACCGATGCGGATGTGGACGGAGCCCATATCGCATCGTTGCTCATCACCTATTTTTACCGGCAGATGCCGAAGCTCATCCACGCGGGGCATCTCTATCTCGCAGTACCGCCGCTTTATCGGCTGACGCAGGGTGCGACGCACGCCTATGCTCGCGACGACGCGCACCGGGAAGAGATCATTCAGCGGGTGCTGACGGGCCGCGGCAAGATCGAAGTCAGCCGCTTCAAGGGACTCGGCGAAATGCTGCCGGCGCAATTGAAGGAAACGACAATGGACGCGCGATCGCGGTCGCTTCTGCGGGTCACGATTCCGGAAGATGACACGCAGGAAACCGCCCGTTCCGTCGAACGGCTGATGGGCAACAAGCCTGACGCGCGCTTTACTTTCATCCAGGAACGCGCGCCCTTTGCCGTCGAACTCGTCGTTGTCTGAACCTCTCACATACGCTGCGGCGGCAGGTCTTTTGCCGCGGCATTTTTTGCTTTGCGTCAACCCTCCATTAACTCTGCCCCCGCATGCTCGGCCAAGCTCAGCACGAGGACAGAAGCATGTTGCACTTGCGGCGTTTATGGCGGCATGACGGCGGATCTAGTTTTGAAAGCCTGGCCCTCGCCCTGTCGGTTATTGCCGTTATTTCGGTCGGCGCCGCTGACTTCCTCCGATATGCTTCGAAAAAGGACGGCGCGCTGGCGCGCTTTGCAATCGGCGTGCGTACGGAAGTTGCGCAATTGAGCGACCATGCGCCTATCCTGCGCGGCGGCATCGACTACACACCGACAGGCTCCATCGCCGGCATGCACGCAACGCCGCGGCTCGATCCCTGCACCGGCGCGCCCAAGTAGCCGTATTGAGCTGAAATCCAGGTTCTATTCTATCGCCCTGCGCCGCGCCGACCGCTTGTAAAATTCGGGAACGCGGCTCTATCGCGCGTTTATGATTTGCCAATTCTGGCTCTCGCAGGCAGCAAGAGCGTCGCAATCCACAATCTGGCCGTCTCGACAGGCTAATCGGGAAAAGGGTTTGCGGTGCGCTCCGCGCACTTTATAGCGTTTTTGAGCAAAAGCGGCCTCCAGTCGCGGAAGAAGCGCATCAAAACAGATTCGATCAGAAGCTGGACAGACCCAGCTCTATGACAGTAAAGCCTCGGGAAATACTTGGAAATTCAATGGAGTCGTCTCTATGATCCGGCTTGGCCACCGCCTGAAATTCATCACCGCTGCGGCGGCTCTGTTTTGTCTGACCGCCTGGCCGGCGCGGATGGCTTTCGCGGATGGTCAGTTTTCGGCTGCGCAAAAGAGCGAAATCGAGCAAATCATCAAGAATTACATGATGAAAAATCCGGAAATCGTGCGCGACGCGATTACGGAGCTCGAACAGCGCGAGAAAACCGCGGAAGCCGATGCGCAGAAGAAGATCATCTCCAACCAGCAGGGTCCGCTCTATGTCTCCAATAGTCAGGAGATCGTCGGCAACCCCAATGGCAAAGTCACGCTGATCGAATTCTTCGATTATAACTGCGGCTACTGCAAACGATCCCTTCCCGACATCGCCAATTTGATGAAGCAGATGCCTGATCTGCGCGTCATTCTGAAGGATTATCCGATCCTTTCGGAAGGCTCCATTGAGGCGGCCATGGTTGCCGAAGCGCTACATAAACAGTTCACTGGCGACAAGTTCTGGCAATTCCACCAGAAGCTTCTCTCTTCGCGCACGCCTGTCGGCCGGGCGCAGGCGCTGGCGATTGCCAAGGAAATGGGCGCCGACATGAACCGCCTGATCAAGGACGCTGCGGCTCCGGAGATCAAAAAGGGGCTTGAAGACAATGATCGTCTTGGTCGTGCGCTCATGCTCACGGGCACGCCCTCCTTCGTGATTGGCGATCAAACGATTGTCGGAGCGGTTGGCTACGCGAGCCTGAAAAGCAAGCTCGATAACGTCAGAAAATGCGGCAAGGTTGTCTGTTCCTGAGGTGTTCCGGGTTTTTCACACATGTCAGAGAAGCGCGGCAGCCAATAGCGCCGCGCTACCCCATCCGAAATGCGTGCTTGCTTGCGTAAGGCTTTCTTTGGCAGCCGAAGCCAGCTATGGAAGACCTTCCGCTCGATACCTGACCAAACGCGGTTCAGGGTCTTGTGAGGACACCGATCCTTGCGGGCTCTCGCGCCCGGTCTTTCCCAAGTGCCGATGACATCAACCGTCCACGTCTTCAACGGGCCTAATCTCAACCTGCTTGGAAAGCGGGAACCGGAGATCTATGGTCGCGAAACGCTGGCCATGATCGAAGCACGCCTGAGAGAAACCTGCACGGCGCGCGGCATGAGCCTCGACTTTCGCCAGACGAACCATGAGGGCGAGCTCGTGTCCTGGGTGCAGGAGGCGGGGCTTGCGGGCGAGCCTGTCATCTTGAACGCGGGCGCCTATAGCCACACTTCGGTCGCCTTGCACGACGCCATCAAGGCCGCGCGGGCATCGGTCATAGAGGTGCATCTCTCCAATATCCATGCGCGCGAAGGCTTTCGTCACCGCTCGCTGATTTCAGCCGTTGCACAGGGCGTAATCCTGGGCTTCGGCGCTGCCTCATATGAACTCGCTCTCGACGCTGTCTTATCGGGTCGAGTGACTACCAAGCCTGATACTAGGAATTGAAAACCAAGAGTTGACGGAATGACAGAAAAGAAAAGCGCGGCGGAGGAGCCGCCGCGGAGGATCGATCCACAGCTCGTCGAGACGCTGGGCGAGATCGCAACGCGGCTCGATTTGAGCGAGGTCGAGGTCGTGCAAGGCGACCTCAAAATACGTGTCGCCCGCCAAATCGCGACCGCTGCCGTTGCGCTCGCGCCTGTTCAGGCGGCGGCGCCCCTGCCCCGGCCAGAGCCGGCGGCCGTCCCAACAACCGGCGTTACGGCTGCGGCGCATCCAGGGACGATCGTATCGCCCATGGTTGGCACGGCCTATCTGCGTCCCTCGCCCGACGCGGCCTGCTTCGTGGAAACCGGCGCGCAGGTAAAAGCCGGTGACAAGCTCCTGCTGATCGAAGCAATGAAGACCTTCAACGAGATCGTCGCCCCGCGCGCCGGCACCTTGACCGCTGTTCTGATCGAGGACGGACAACCCGTCGAATTCGGCCAGCCTCTGGTCGTGATTGAATAGGCCTCACAAGTTTCGACGCAGCACGAAAGCAGCGTCGTCTGCTTGTTATGGGGCTCGGTAAATGCAGATGTTCGACAAAATCCTTATTGCCAACCGCGGCGAGATCGCCTTGCGCATTCTGCGCGCCGCGAAGGAATTGGGCATAGCGACGGTCGCCGTCCATTCGACGGCCGATGCCGATGCCATGCACGTCAAACTCGCCGACGAGTCGGTCTGTATCGGGCCACCCCCTGCCCGCGACTCTTACTTGAATATCCCCGCCTTGCTATCGGCCTGCGAGATCACCGGGGCCGAGGCTGTGCATCCTGGCTATGGATTTCTTGCAGAGAACGCCCGCTTCGCCGAAATTCTCGCCGAGCACGAGATCGCCTTCATAGGTCCGACGCCCCAGCATATCCGCACGATGGGCGATAAGATCGAGGCAAAGCGCACCGCCAAAGGTCTCAATATTCCCTGTGTCCCCGGCTCGGACGGCGCGATCGACAACGACAAGGATGCGCTGAAGATCGCGGCCGAGATCGGCTATCCTGTCCTCGTCAAAGCTTCGGCCGGCGGTGGCGGCCGCGGCATGAAAGTGGCGCAGACTGCGGAAGAACTGCCGAATGCCCTGGCCATGGCGCGCAGCGAAGCCAAGGCCGCCTTTGGCGATGATGCCGTCTATCTTGAAAAATTCCTCGATAAACCGCGCCACATCGAAATTCAGATTCTGGGCGATGGCAATGGTCGCGCCATCTATCTCGGCGACCGCGATTGCTCATTGCAGCGTCGGCATCAGAAGCTTTTCGAGGAAGCTCCCTCTCCAGCGCTGAACAATTCCCAGCGACAGGAGATCGGAGAGATCTGTGCCGCCGCGATGCGCAAGCTGGATTACAAGAGCGCCGGCACAATCGAATTTCTCTACGAAGACGGGCGTTTCTATTTCATCGAAATGAACACCCGCATTCAGGTTGAACATCCGGTGACGGAAATGATCACCGGTTACGACCTCGTCAACGAACAGATCAAGATTGCCGCCGGATCGCCACTCAGCATCACGCAGGAAGACGTCATCCTGTTCGGGCACGCCATCGAATGCCGGATCAATGCCGAGCATCCCACCACGTTCCGTCCCTCTCCCGGCAAGATCAAATATTATCACCCGCCCGGCGGTCTCGGCGTTCGTGTCGATAGCGCCGCTTACGCGGGCTATACGATTCCGCCCTATTACGACTCGCTCGTCGGCAAGCTTATCGTCCACGGTCGCACGCGAACCGAAGCCCTGATGCGGCTGCGCCGCGCGCTGGACGAATTCATCGTTGATGGCATCGACACGACCATTCCGCTGTTCCGGAGCCTCGTGCGCGAGGCGGATATTCAGAACGGCGCCTATGATATTCACTGGCTCGAGAAATTCCTGGCGGCCAATGATCTGAAGGTCGGCTGATTATCGCGCCTTCGTCAGTGAAGGCGCAAAATAGTCCTCGATCGAGGAAGGTCCTTTCGCTTCAGCATAGGGTCCGACATCCGAGCGGTTCCACCAGCCACCCCCGAGAGCCTGGAAGAGCGCTGCCGTATCAGCATAGCGCGATGCCTGCGCCTGCGCTTTGACGAGCGACGATTGCAGATAAGTCTGCTGTGCATTGAGAAGAGCCAGCGAATTGACCTGTCCCATATGCAATTGCTTGCGCACCAGATCGAGGCTCTTGCCTGCGGCCGCTTCAGCCGCGGCTGCGGCCTTATAGGTCCGCGCGTCAGCGTCCAGCGCATAGAGGACATCGGCGACGTTGCGGAAGGCAGCGATGACCGTTCCGCGATAACGGGCCTTCGCTTCGGCGAAGGCGGCCTGGGCGGCCTTCTCCTTGTGATAGAGCGAAAAGCCGTCGAAGATCGATTGGGAGACGCTGCCGGTAATGGCCCACATCGCGGTCTGGGGCGAAAACAACGTGGCGAGCGACTCGGAGCCGTTGCCATAACTCGCTGTGAGATTGATGAGAGGAAGGCGCGCAGCAATGGCGACACCGACCCCGGCGCTCGCCGCATGAAGATCGGCCTCCGCAGCTTTTATGTCCGGGCGCTGCGCGACAAGCCGTGATGGCAGGCTCACGGGAAGATCGCGGGGCAGATGCAGGGCTGCGATGGTGAATTTCTCGCCGATCGCCTGATTGGGGAAACGGCCAGCGAGTGCGGTTAAAAGATTGCGCTGCTGCGCCAATTGCTTTTCGAGCGGCGGCAGCTTCTCCTCGATCTGGGCAAGCGCAGCCTCCTGCAACAAGACATCGGCATCGGAAATCTGTCCGAGATCACGCTGGCGGTGCAAAATGGCGAGATTGTCATGCGCGGTGCCGAGGATCTTCTTGATCGCCGCGATCTGATCGCGAAGCGATGCTTCCTCAATTGCCGCCACGACGACGTTGGATGTCAACGTCAGATAGGCAGCCTCGAGCCTGAAGCGCTCGCTCTCAGCCGCAGCATCCGCGGATTCCACCTCGCGCCGGCGCAGGCCGAAAACGTCGGGCGCATAAGAGACAGTAACCTGAGGCGTCAGCAGCGTATAGGACGCCGCATTCGAAGCGAGTGGCGAAGACGCCTGATCGCCGACATTGCCGCCTGTCCCCGTGAAGTTACCGCCAATCTGTGGATAAAAGCCTCCGCGCAGAGCTTGCGCATCCTCGCGCGCGCGCCGCAAGGCGGCTTGTGCCGCTTGCAGGTCCGGATTGTTCCGCATCGCCTCTGCGACAAGGCTATTCAGGGCGCGCGAATGAAAAAGCGTCCACCATTGGCCGGGAATGTCGAGGTTCCGCACAAAGCGCTGCGCCTTGTCGCCATGGAGCGGATGCGCGGTGTAGCCGGCCGTTTGCGGGACGCTGGGCATAACAAAATTCGGGCCGCAGCCTGAGACGCCGCCCGCCGCGCAGGCCACAGCGATCCGCAGGCAAGCTCCCCGCCAGCGCGATGCCATCCCCCTGAGCCAATGGCCGATCCGCGCCACCGACGCACTCACTCGCCAATCCCCCCGGCGCCATGCTCTTGTCGAGGCCGTCAACCGCCGTCGATTTATGCCATCCGTCCGTAGCGTCGGACCGAAAAAACCTACCGGAACAGGCAGAAAATGAACAGTGCCGAGAGACCGGGAGACGTAATGACGCGTGGACTGTTGCAGCTTGGCGGCGCTGAAGCATCGCGTCACGAAAAGACCTCAAAAAATAGAGCCCTGGTTCTGACGCATCAGAACCAGGGCTCTCTCACGGGCAAGAGCTTGTTGTCCGGTGGGTTAAATCACGCTGCGTTCAGGTCGAAATGGCCTGAACGCATAGAGCGTGACCGTCCTGCTCCAGATCAGCTCATCCGGGCCGGGTGCATGAAGCTCAGAACGATCAGGCTGAGGCTCGTGCCTGAAAGAATCAGGGTAGCGCCGAGTTCAATCAGGGCGATCAGAGAAAGATCCGCCGGCATATGACCGACTACCGCAAGGATTCCGAGCACGATAGCCGCGACTCCTGCGATGACCTGAATGCCGGCGGAGCCGGAAACCACGTCGCCCGCCAGAATTTCACTGCCGGTCTGCATGCCGCTGGCGCGAAGCATCGATGCTTTCATCTGATGCAGGTTCATCACCGTATTGCTGCTCATCACCAGGGCGGCCCCGAAAGCGATGACAGCCGCTGCTGTCAGCACCACCGGATGAATCCCGATAAGTGCGAGCACGCCGAGAATGACGCCGCCAGCCCCTACCAGGAACACGGATGACAAGCTTCCTATACCGCCAACCTGATCTTGCGAGGAGGTTACCATCCCCGCGGGAAAAGTGAGGCGGGCAAATTCCGATAGCAATGTCCCGCCCTGAATAAGCAGAGCAGCGCCGAAAACAATCGTGGCGATGCCAAGCAGCACATTCGGATAGACTCCCGAAAGCCCGATAATCGCGAGCACGACCGTCGCGACACCGCCTATGGTATCCGCGAATCCACCGTATGTGGCTATCTCACCGGAGAAGCCTTCGGTTGTGTGTGTCATAGTCATCGTTAGGCCTCCTTATCCAATACTTCGCTGCAAGAGAGGCGCCGACGCCCAATGCAGTCGTTGCGCCCGGTGCAATAGCCCCGCTCGATCAAAACGTAACGCGCGAGGCTCTGAAGCTGCTTGGAAAACTGGAACACTTACCTTCAACATCAAGTACCGTTACAGAAAAAGATAAGCGCAAGGCATAGTCGAAGGCTAGTAACAAGATGACTGATGTTGTCTTTGACTGGGCAATGTCTGGAGATCGACTTGTAGAGTTTAAGAACAGTGCGGATAGCGCGAGCACAGGCGTTTTTTGACTCAACTTATATATCGCCCTGCCGCGTTCGGCTTGACGCCGCCTTACGGGCGCGGGCATGCTGACCATATGACGCGCGCGCGTACCCCATTCGAGATTACGCCGGATATCGTTCTGCGGGCCTATTCGATCGGCTTGTTTCCGATGGCCGAGCACGCTGAGGACGAAACCCTTTTCTGGGTCGATCCTGAAGCACGAGGGATTTTTCCGCTCGATCGAATGATCATTTCGAGAAAACTCGCGCGAACGATCCGTTCCGAACGATTCGAGATTCGCGTTGATCATAATTTCGCGGCGGTGATCGATGGTTGCGCTCTTTCAGCGCCGGGCCGCGAAAAAACATGGATCAATCAGAGGATCAAAACGCTTTATGAAAAGCTCTTCAATCTCGGCCATGTGCATACAATTGAGTGCTGGCAGGATGGCCAACTCGCCGGTGGCCTTTATGGTGTAGCCTTGGGGGCGGCATTCTTCGGCGAGAGCATGTTCCATCGCCGGACCGATGCTTCAAAGGTTGCCCTGATCCATCTTGCGGCGCGGCTGCATGCCGGCGGTTTTCGCTTGCTCGACACGCAATTCGTTACGCCGCACCTTGAAAGCCTTGGCGCGATCGAGGTGTCGAAGGAAACATACAGGATCATGCTCGCCGATGCTGTGGCGCGTAAAGGAGATTTCTGGATCTGGCCGAAAGACAAGGACGTTTCCGGATGCGAGGCTCTCGCGGCTCTCGCACCGGCAGCCGATTAATTAAAACGCAACGTCAAAAGCCGCCGTCGTCGTTCGATGGCGGTGGCGCGGCTTCGAAATGACGCTGCGGCGCTGGTCTCTGGCTGGGCGGGTTGAACCCCGGCGGAGGACCGACCTCGATAGGTCCATTCGCCTGAGCCGGCGCGCGTCTGGCTCCTTCGCTTTTTGGAGCGACCGGCTTCGAAGGCGCTTGCGGCTTGGCTGCGTCCTGTTGCGGAGCCGTCGCAGGCGCCGGCGCTTCTGACGAAGTGGTCTCCGGAATCAGTTGGGTCGTGCCTGCGCAGCGTAAAAGCCAGATATCGTAAACCGGATGGTCGAGAGCATGAAGGCTCGGGCTTCCGGCGAACATCCAGCCCGTAAAGATTCGCTTATAATGATTGGTGGGGTCGATATTGTCGACTTCGATGAACGTATCCGTCCGTGGCGCCTCAGTCGGTGGTCGCGAGTAGCAGACACGTTCGGTTATCTGCAACGATCCGAATTGGACGGTTTCGTTTGTGCCGACTTCAAAGGTGGTGATCCGCCCCGTAATCTTGTCGAGGCCGGAAAAGACAGCGATCGAATGTTTGATTTTGTCGGCGCTCGCCGGAGCGACACCAAAGAGAAGGCCAAGGAAAGCCGCGGCAAGCGCGGCATGCCATGTGCGCCCAAGAAGATCACGCGCCGTTGTGGGCCGCATTATTTTCGACACATGATGGATGGCATCCGACATAAAAGACCTGGGCTCTTTCACTCCAGATGCCACCATGAAACTCCGGCCGGATTAGGGCTGGGGCAAACTCCGCAGCAGGCGAACTACGGGACGATCTCGTTGCCGGAGAAGAATTGCGCGATCTCGACTGTCGCCGTCTCGGGTGCATCGGAGCCATGCGCCGAATTCTCGCCCACGGAGACCGCGTATTTTTTACGGATCGTGCCTTCCGCCGCTTTTGACGGATCGGTGGCGCCAAGAATCTCGCGGTATTTCTTGATGGCATTCTCGCCTTCGAGAACCTGCACGACGACCGGACCCGAGGTCATCGTCTCAACGAGCTCGCCGAAAAACGGACGAGCCTTATGCACGGCATAAAAAGTCTCGGCCTGACTGCGGCTCATCTGGAGGCGCTTCTGGGCGACGATGCGCAGGCCGCCGCTTTCGATCAGCGCATTGACGGCGCCGGTAAGATTGCGGCGCGTGACATCGGGCTTGAGAATTGAAAATGTGCGTTCGATCGCCATTAGGCCGAAATCCTGAAGCTGTGGAAAGGTGTGAAAAGACTGGCGCGCTTATAGCTTCGCCGCGGACCCACGGCAAGGCAGGAGGGCCGATGCCCTCCGATTGGCATTTTTGCAGAAATGAACAGGCGCTCTGGACAAGTGGCGCGCCACTCCATATAACCCCGCCTCTGTCGGCACCGCCTTCGCCCAGGTAGCTCAGTTGGTAGAGCATGCGACTGAAAATCGCAGTGTCGGTGGTTCAATTCCTCCCCTGGGCACCACTGCCGCATCGCGGCCGCTGAGGCATCCAATTTTCGGGCCGGAGCGGTAGACGCCGGCATGATTCCGCGACTTATCCATCAGACCTGGATCAACAAGGCCATACCGGCCCCGCTCGCCGCCTATGTCGAGACATGGCGCCGCCTGCATCCCGACTGGCAATACCGGTTGTGGACCGACGCCGATCTTGCCGATCTCGTCGAAAGCCGGTTTCCCGAATACAGCGACATTTATCGCAGCTACCCGCTGCCCATCATGCGGGCCGATTTCGGCCGTTATCTCATCCTCAAGGCGTTTGGCGGCGTCTACGCGGACCTCGACGCCGAGGCGCTCGCGCCGTTCGATCCGCTGCTTGCATCGTCCGTTCCGATTTTTGCAGAAGAACCCGCATCGCACACGCAACTCGAATTTGTGCAGCGGCGCGGATTTGATCGCATTGTCTCGAATGCCGTCATCGCCTCACCGCCCGGCCATCCGTTCTGGGATGTTCTGCTGAACCTGCTGCGACGCTGCCGCACGGCAACGAATCCGCTTGATGCAACGGGGCCGTTCGTTCTCACGGCTGCGATTGAGAGTTTCTCTTCGCTGGAGAAGCCTATCGTTTTCCCGGCTGAGGTGTTCTCGCCCTTCGACAAGTTTGGCGCCGCCGTTCGTGGATCGTCTGAGGACGCCACGATCCTTGCACATCACCATTGGATGGGGAGCTGGTATAAAGCCGCTTCGCCACCAGCCGTTTCTTCGCTCACGTCAAATGTGCGTTCATCGCCCGAAGAACAGTTTCTGTGCTCCATCGACAAGCAGGCTCTCGCTGCGCCGCGCGACGACAACAGGAATGTTCTTATAGCTGTTCCTGTACTGAACGCCGGCGGCACGCTCGATGCGCTTTTTACGTCCATTCTGCGCCTGCGTTACCCGCGTGAAGCAATCTCCATCGCCTTTCTGGACGGCAGAAGCAGCGATGCCAGCCTGCCCAAATTGCAGGATTTCAAAAAACGCCACGGCGCAGATTTTCGCCGCATCTCGGTTATGTGCCGGAAGCATGCGAGCGTTGAGGATACGCCCCGCTGGTCGCCCGCAATTCAGCGTCGACGCCGCGCAGCCATTGCACGCGCCCGCAATTTCCTTATCCGCAATGCTTTGAAGGATGAGGCATGGGTTCTCTGGATCGATGCCGACATCATCGATTTTCCTGCTAATGTGCTTGAGGAGCTTCTTGCAGCGAAAGCTCGTATTGCGCATCCGAACGCGGTGCGCGCCTGGGGTGGCCCCAGCATGGATCTCAACGGCTGGGTCACTGAACGGCAACTCGGCGAGGCTGCGATGTCCCGGTGGATGCGCGATGGCCTTTATCAACCACCCGTCGGGTATCAGCGCCTCTATCTGTCCGATCTGCGATACCGCGATAACGTATCGCTCGACAGCGTTGGAGGAACGATGCTGCTGGTCGATGCCGCGATTCATCGCGCCGGTCTCGTCTTTCCGGCGCGGCCTTACCGCCATCTGATCGAAACCGAGGCTTTCGCTGCCGCTGCGCATGATCTCGGCATCGAAATGATCGGCTTGCCAAACCTCGAAATTCTTCACGCGCCGACGTGATGGCTCTTCTTATTTGTTTCGACGCGTTTTCTTGACGCGAACCGGAATCCACTTCGCTTGAAAACGCTCTAATGCGCGCCGGCGGCTCCGGCTCCGGCGCGCGTCTTGCGCGCAAACAGCAGGGAGACAGCGGCAAGCACCAGCATGACGCCGATGACGGCAAAGGTATCGCTGAAGCTCATGGTGAGCGCCTGCCGCCTGACCGTATCGCCCAGCGCCACCAGAGCCTTGTGCTGTGCAAGCGCGTGGTCGGCAACGCCATGCGCCAGGAAATAATTGGTCATTTCGCTGAGCCTCTGGCGCACCTCGTCGCGGAACAACGTCACAGACTGGCCGATGATGTTGGAATGAAACTGCTCGCGCTTGGTGATGATCGTTTCAAGCGCCGCAGTGCCTATGGCGCCTGCGAGATTGCGAGACATATTGAAAATGCCGGAGGCATTTGCGGCATCTTTGGCTGCGATATTTGATGTCGCGATCGCCGCAAGCGGCGTCAGCACCATCGCCTGCCCAATGGCGCGGATGATGTCGGGAAAGAGAAACTGATCGCCCGAATAATTGAGCGACATTTCCGTATTCATAAAGCAGCTCGCGGCGAAAATCAGGACACCGGCCATTGTTATGTAGCGGATATCGAAGCGCTTCATCAGCAGCGGGACCAAGGGAATCAGCAGTAACTGCGGCAAGCCCGTCCACGCGATCACATTGCCGATCTGCTCGGCATTATAGCCCTGCACCTGGCCGAGATATTCCGGCAGAACATAAACCGTCCCGTAAAGCGCAAAGCCGACGAAGCAGTTGGAAATTGTTCCAGACAGAAAATTTCTGTTGCCCAGCAGCCGCAGGTCCACAAGCGGCTTGGCCGCTCTCAATTCAATCCACACGAAGGCTGTAAGCGATACAGCGGCGACAATGGCGAGGCGCACGATGAAGGGCGAACCAAACCAATCGTCCTTGTTGCCCTCTTCGAGAAGGGTCTGGAGCGCCGAAAGGCCAATCGCCATGGTGAGAATGCCGGCCCAGTCGCCCTCCTTCAGCAGACGAATCTGCATCGGCTCGCGTTCCAGCGTCACCCACAGCGCGGCAATCATCAGGAAGCTCGGCGCGGTATTGATGAAAAAAATTGTCTGCCAGCCGTAGTTTTCGGTGAGATAACCGCCGATGGTCGGACCGATCGCGGGCGCAAAGGTGGCGGAAAGCGCAAACATCGCCATCCCCATCGGCTGCTGCCGCTTCGGCAGTTTTGTGACCACCATGGTGAAGGCCATGGGGATCAGCACACCGCCCGAGAAGCCTTGCAGGCCGCGCAGGATAATCATCGAGCCAAGATCATGCGCGAAGGCACACGCCATCGAAAACATCGCGAAGAAAAACGTGCTGGCGATAATGTAAACGCGGAAAGAAAAAACGCGGCTCAGATAGCCGGTGAGCGGGATCACGACGATTTCGCCGATGAGATAGGCCGTCGAAACCCAGGCGCCGTTATCAACGCCCGTCCCAATGCCTCCCTCAATATCGAGAAGCGAGGCATTGGTGATCTGGATGTTCAGGACCGCCATGAACGCGCCGATCATGCCGGCCATTACGGCGATCCAGGTGGTCAGGCTTGCTTTATCCGCAGCAATGGCTTGCGGTAATTGCAGTTCCCTTGCCATGGCCCGTGCTCCCGGCGTCAACCCGCATGCGCGGGCTTGGCGGCCGCGTTCACAGACTGGCTCTTGGTCTCTTTGGTTTCGATGTAAGGCGAAACCGACATGCCGGGGCGCAACCGGCCCGCGAGCGGATCATTGCGGTCGAGAACAATCTTGACCGGAATGCGCTGGACGATCTTCGTGAAGTTACCCGTCGCGTTGTCCGGCGGCAGCAGCGCAAATTCCTGGCCGCTGGCCGGTGCAATGCTGTCGACGTGGCCGTGAAGCGTCACGCCCGGGAACATATCGACATAGACGTCGACCTTCTGGCCGGCATGAACGTCGGTGAGCTGGGTCTCCTTGTAATTTGCGACGATGTAGGTTCTCGCGAGAGGCACAACGGCCATGAGCTGCGTGCCGGCCTGCACATATTGGCCAACACGCAAGGTGCGATTCCCGACGACGCCGGCAACCGGCGCCACGATCGTCGTGTAGGAGAGATTGAGCTCGGCCTGCTCCTGCAAGGCCTTGTCGCGCACAAGCATCGCCTTTGCCTGCGCAACTTCCGCCTTCAGCAGGGTTACTTGCTTTTCAGCCGTCGTCAGCGAGGCCTCATCGCGGGCAACGCTGGCGCGTGCTTCGGCAATGCCTGACGCCGCATGCTGCGCATTCTGGACGCTGCCATAGCCTGTCTTGGCAAGCTGCGCATAACGGCTGTTCTCGTCCTCGGCAAAGTTCTGCTTGGCGCGATCCACGTCGACAGTCGCGCGCGCCGCCGAAATCACGGATTGCTGCGTATCGAGCGCCGCGGCTTTGGCCTGCACGGTCGCAGCCGCCGCGGCGACGTTGGCCTTGGCCTGGTCGAGCGCGGCCTTGAAGTCGCGATCGTCAATCCTTGCCAGCGGCTGGCCTGCCTTAACCTTCTCATTATCGCGAACCAGCACGTCCGCAATGTAGCCTGAGACCTTTGGCGCGATGGTAATATTGTCCGCCTGGACGTAGGCATCATCTGTCGAGACCTGAAACCGCCCAACCGTCCAGTAATCCCAGCCGAAATGAACCGCGCCCAGCAATCCGAGCAACGCAGCGCCCGAAAGCAGAACGCGGCGCAAAAGGCCACGCTTGCCGGGAACTGCCTGGATCGCGGCTTCGGGAGCGTCGGGCGCGAAAGCCTGCGGCTCGCTGATGCCAACCCGTCCCGGCAAATGCAATTCCCGAATCGCATCCGTCATCGTGCTCTGCTGCTCAAAGGCCCGCGCGCTGCTGTGCGTCGTCATCGCCTCACCCTCCCCAGGGCCATCATCCAAAAAAATCTCTTTCCAAATTAGGAAACCTGTTGTTTTCTAAAATACGCATTAGATAAGGGGCGTCAAGAGAATTTGGAAAATAGATATGCTACAAAATGACAGCCCCATCCGCCGCGCGCGCGGACGCCCGCAAATCCGCTCCGACGAGGAGACGCGGCATCTGCTCGTCGAAGCTGCGGCTCAGGAGTTCAAGGCGAACGGCTACGCCGGAACCTGCATGGGCATCGTCGCGCAGAAGGCCGGGATTTCGACCAAGACGCTCTACCGGCTCGTCCCGACCAAAGCAGAGCTTTTTACGACTGTGATCGCCGACCGCATCGGTCAGTTCATGTTGAATGTCGACGAGGAGAAACTCAGCGGCCTCGGTCTGAACGAAGCGCTCGAACGCATTCTGGTCGCCTTCGGCGATCTGACCCTGAACGAAGAGACGATCGCCCTCAACCGGCTGGTGATCGGCGAATGCGAGCGCTTCCCCGAAATTGCGACTGTCTTTTACGAATCCGCAATCCTGCGCGTCAGCGTCGCAATGAAGGATTGGCTCACGCGGCAATCGCGGAGCGGACTGCTCCGTATCGAAGATCCCGCCGCGGCGACAAGCATGCTGCGTGGCATGATGATCATGGATTTTCAACGCGCCGCAATGCTCGGCCAGCGCCACGCGCCGGACGCCGAAGAAATAGCAGCGCGCGCAAAGGCCTGCGCGCAAATCTTCCTCGACGGCTGCCGGGCCTGAACACAACTCACATAACAACAAGGAGCAAACCCAATGCGCCTCTTGGTCGTTGGAGCCGGAGCAACCGGCGGATATTTCGGTGGACGCCTCGCCGCTGTCGGCCGCGACGTGACCTTTCTCGTGCGTTCCGCGCGCATCCCCCATTTGCGCGAACACGGCATTCAAATCGTAAGTCCGAACGGCAATGCGTCAATCACGCCGAAGCTCGTCACAGCCGATACGATCACCAGTCCATACGACGTCGTGCTTCTGACCGTGAAAGCCTTTGGTCTCGAAGCTTCTCTCCCCGACATCGCGCCCGCCGTCGGCCCGCAAACGATTATCTTCCCAGTCCTCAACGGCATGCGGCATCTGGATATTCTTACCGCGCGCTTTGGCGCCGAAGCAGTGATCGGCGGCGTCTGCAAGATCGCGGCGACGCTGGACGACCATGGCCGCATCGCTCAACTCGCAAAATTCCATGAACTCATTTACGGCGAGGTGGACGGTGCAATTACGGAGCGCATGAAGCGGCTCGACGCTTTCATGCAGGGCGCCGGCTTTGATGCAAATCTCTCGCCCCAGATCGTTCGCGAAATGTGGGAGAAATGGCTGTTTCTCGCCAGTCTCGGCGCGATCACCTGTCTCATGCGCGGCACGATCGGCGAAATCGCCGAAGCCTCCGGTGGCGCGGACTTCGCACGGAATCTGATCGGCGAGATTGCCGCCATCGTGAACGCTTGCAGTCACAAGCCGGGCGACAAACTGTTAGGCGAGATCGTGACCTCGCTCACGGCCAAGGGCTCGCCGCTGACATCGTCCATGTATCGCGATTTGCAGCAGGGAAACCGCATCGAGGCCGATCAGATTATCGGAGATCTTCTGGCGCGCGGTCAGGCGAAGGGCGTTTCGACGCCACTCCTCGCGACGGTCTATGCAAATCTTTGCGTCTACCAAAACCGGCTCAACGCATGAGTGCTAACGTGGACGAGCCTCCTTCTCCCGCAAGCGGGAGAAGGAGTGCGCCTGATCGTTCATGGGTTTCATTAGGCTATAGCGAATTACGTTTGCACTATCGCGCGCAAGCCGGCTCAGCCCCTCTTCGATCTTTGCCCGGCGTAGGGGTTCTCGCTCGTCTTGGTTGACAGGCGCAGCGGCACGCCGGGCAAATCGAATGTCTGACGCAGGCCGTTCAGCAGGAAGCGCCGATAGCTTTCGGGCAGGCGCTCCAACTGATTGCCGAAAACAACGAAATAAGGCGGCCGCGCTCTTAGCTGCGTGATGTAGCGGATCTTGATCCGGCGGCCGGAAACCGCAGGCGGCGGACTCGTTTCCAGCGCCGTAGCGAGCCAGCGATTGAGTTTGGCCGTCGCTATGCGCTTGTTCCAGATCTCGTGAATCCGCAAGATTGTTTCGAGCAGATCAGGGATGCCGTGTCCCGTCGCGCCGGAGACTGGCACGACTGGAACGCCCTTCACCTGCGGCAAAAGCTGCGCAGCCTCTTCACGCAACTCCCGCAGTTTCGCGCCGCGCTCCTCGACCAGATCCCATTTGTTCAGCGCGATGACGAGCGCCCTGCCCTCACGGATGATGAGATCGGCGAGCGTCAGGTCCTGCTTCTCAAAAGGAATGGTCGCATCGATCAAAAGCACGACCACTTCGGCGAATTTCGCCGCCCGCAGACCGTCGGCCCCGGCAAGTTTCTCAAGCTTGTCCTCGACACGGGCGCGGCGGCGCAGACCAGCCGTGTCGAACATCTTCAGCTTGCGGTCTTTCCAGGTGAAATCGACGGAGATCGCATCGCGGGTGATCCCGGCTTCCGGCCCGGTCAGCAGCCTGTCCTCGCCAAGAATCCGGTTGAGCAGCGTCGATTTGCCAGCGTTAGGCCGTCCAATGACAGCAATGCGCAAGGGTTTGGCCGGATCGAGTTCCGTGCCGTCTTCATCATCGGCGAATGTTTTCGGCTCGGCCAGTTCGTCTGTCTCATTGACGGCGGCTTCGGCAACCTCAGGCAGCGCTTCACTGACGGCCGCATAAAGATCGGCAAACCCATCGCCATGCTCGGCGGAAAGCGGCACGGGTTCGCCAAGCCCGAGATCGAAAGCCTCAAGCGCGCCACTCTGCCCTGTCCGCCCCTCGGCCTTGTTGGCGATAAGGATCAGCGGCTTGTCGGCGCGGCGCAGAAGATTGGCGAAAAAGCGATCGTCCGGCATGATGCCGGCACGCGCATCGACCATGAAAAAGATGGCGTCGGCTTCGTTGATCGCGGCTTCCGTCTGCGCGCGCATCCGTCCGGCAAGCGACTGCGCCTCCCCCTCTTCAAGGCCAGCGGTATCGATGATCGTGAAAGAGAGGTCGCCAAGCTTCGCCTCGCCTTCCCGGCGATCGCGCGTCACGCCGGGCTGGTCGTCAACCAGCGCGAGTTTCTTGCCGACCAGCCGGTTGAACAGCGTCGATTTGCCGACGTTAGGCCGGCCGATGATGGCGATTGTTGCCATTATTTGGGTGGCTGCGCTGGAGCCGGTTTCGGAGTTGGCTGCGGGGCGCTTTGTTGCGCAGGAGCAGGCTGCTGCTTGGCTGCTGCCGGGTGGGATGTGGGCAGCTTGCCCGCCTGAACGAGAGCGAGGAAGGCATTTGCGCGTTGGCGCAGTGAGTCGGGCGCGGATGGATCGGTGATGATCGCGTCGAGCCAATTGCCCGCTGCCGTGTCGTCGCCAGCCTTCAACGCCGCCAGCGCGAGCAGCTCGCGGAACGAGTTACGATAGGGCTCGTTCGCATTGGCGAGAGCCGCATATCTCTGCTCGAACTCCTTGGGCGAATCGATATCGAGCCGCAGGAAAGCGGCGCGTAATTGGGCAACCTTTTTCAGGTTCAGGTTATAATTGGCGTCATCGACAAGGCTGTCATAGGCCTTGATGCCCGCTGCCGGGTCATGGGTGGCGGTTTGATCGGCGGCAACGAGCTTGGCCAGACTGGCATAGCCTGCCGGGCCATCGCGCCCGATCTTTTCGAGGCTCGCCATGGCCTGCGCCGATTTTCCAGTCCGCAGCAGTTGCAGCGCCGCTTCATAACGGGCGCCCGCCGCCTGGTCGGCCTCAGCGCGGAAGTGCTGATAAATGGCCCAGGCCGCACTGCCCACGATGACCAGAAACACCGCCGCGATGATCCAGCCCAGGTAGCGCTTCCAGAATGCCATTAACTGGTCGCGACGGTAATCGTCTTGCACCTCGCGGAAGAAATCGGTCATTTCCAGCTCTTTGATCTTGTTTGGGGCGGCGCGCCCGGATGGTCGGCTACGCTCCTTTATCCGGCTTTTGCGGCGGGCGCACCCCCTGTTGCGCAAATCGGCGCTGTCTCTGGCCCCAATAGCGAGTGGGGGCGAGGCCACAGTGGCGATCTCCTTTCAGCGGCACGTCCCGAGCACGCAATGCCTGCTGCCAAAATGGGCAATATCCCATCCCCGAAGCCCGCCTTGCGCAGAATTCTGCGGCAGGCGCTCTCCTTCCTGTTCGTTCGCTCAAAGGGTCTGACTTGGCAAGCCTCTTGCTTGGCCTTGGGAGCCGCAAGCAGAGCGCCGGCTAGAACCGCCAAAAGGGGAGCGTGATCGATGCACACGCATAAAGTCGAGCAGTTGGTGATCGCCACCACAGGATTCTTCTGGTGCTTTCTAATGTGGTTCTCGACCGCTGCTTTCAGTCCGAGCATCGCCGCAACTTATCATCTGAGCATCAAGTCTCTCGGGCTTTTGGCGAGTTCAGCTATCTGGATGGCGCCAGTTGGCCGGATCGTCGCTGGCTGGGCTGCGGACCGCTTCGGAGCGCCGCGGACCTTTGCCTGCATTCTGGCGGGATGCGGGCTGATCTCCATCGCCTCGGCCTTTACCACGAATTATGAGCTGCTGTTTTTCGAGCGCGTGATCGTTGCAATCGCCGGCGTTTCATTCGTGGTCGGCATCCAGCACGTTGCGCAGTGGTTCGAGGCCGATGAGATTGGAACGGCGGAGGGATTGTATGCAGGGACCGGCAATGTCGGCGCAGGCGTTGGCGCGCTGCTGCTGCCCCGCATCTTTGGGCTTCATTATCAGTCGGCTTTTCTATGGCTCGGCATCGGCGCACTCTTTATCGCAGCGTGGTATCTCTTGCGCGGGAAGGCCGCCAAAACGGTCGAGCGGCGCGAGACGGCGCGTAGCGGCAGCGACCTGCGCGGCGCCATCTTTGTCTGGAGCCGCTTCATCGCAATAGCGTTGATGCTCGCCTACGCTATGTCGTTCGGCCTTGAGATCGCGATGAACGCATGGCTGCCTGGCTATTTCGCTCGCGGCTTCCACAGCGAGATTCTGAGCCTCGGCTTCTCCGGCGTGGCTGGTTTGCAGATTGCAGCGGGTACTTTCGCAGCCGTCGAATCTTTCAACGCTTCGCTGTTCCGCCCCTTTGCCGGTTTCATGTCCGATTTGTTCCAACGCAAAGGCTGGACGCCGCTGCCTTTCATCGCCAAGACATTGCCTTACGCGCCGCGCCTCCATTGGCTCGGCATAGCCCTCATCCTCATTACCATCGCGATGATGGGTCTGACGGCCGCCGGCCTCACGGGATCATTGCATCTTTCGGTCGTCTTCCTTGTCGCGTTGGGGATTTTCATCTCCTTCGGCACTGGAGGAACTTTCGCCCTCGTTCCACTGCTCTTTCCAAATCGTCCGGGGATCGCGGCCGGCTTCATCGGCGGCCTTTCGACAGCGGGCGGCATCATTTATCCGTTGATTTTCGCCGCAACGACCAGCATCCACGCGGGTTACTTTTATGTCGCGCTCTACATGTTCGTGCCCTGTCTGCTGTTCTATGCCTGGGCCGCGCGCTACGAACGGCGTCCCGAAGAGCACGGATTGTTCAGAGCAGAACTCGCCAGCGAAAAGATTTGAGTCTCATCACCGCACAATCAGGAGACGCAACATGGCTGCCAAGCGGATCGGGCGTGAGCCCTGGTATAGATATGGCGTCGGCTTTCTCATTTTTGAAATGGCGGTTTCTATGGCTGTCAGTAGCTACTCGCTTTACATGACATTCCATGGACTCGGCGGCTTCCCCGGCAAGCATTAGACGCCGCGGAACGCGCCGCTATAGCGTTTTCGAGCGAAGTGGCTTCCGGTTCGCGTGAAGAAAACGCGTCAAAACAAATGAGTAGAGCCGCGGGTCTGATTCCGCCAGAACCGAAGCGGCTCTAGCCTTTGCGGTTTTCGGTTTCAAGAACCCGCAGCCGCCGCACGGTCAGGAGATCGACCTCCAGAGCGCCAATCCGCGCCTTCCTGATGGCGAGTTGCCCGATCGCCAGACGGCCGATGGCGAAGACGCCGACGGCGGCGGCGCCGATTGCGAATGCGCCGAGCGCCATGGCTCCAAGGCTCACGGCAGGAACCGCTCTTGATCGAATGATGACATCGCGCGCCATGACGACCCTCCATTTCCGGAAACGACACCCGGCGGAATTTAGTGTTTGCCGAATGCCTCTCCATAGAGCTGCGGACTGAATCCGACGATCCGGCGGCTCCCGGTATCGATGATCGGCCGTTTGATCATCGTAGGCTGCGCCAGCATAAGCTTCGCGGCTTTCCCGGAATCGAGATTCTGCTTTTCAGGCTCAGGCAGCTTGCGGAACGTCGTGCCGGCCCGATTGAGTATGCGTTCCCAGCCGAATTCCTTACACCAGGCCTTCAGCAGTCCCGCATCTATGCCCTTGAGCTTGTAATCGTGGAACTCATAGGCGATGCCCTCGCGATCGAGCCAGTCACGCGCCTTTTTGACCGTGTCGCAGTTCCGGATGCCATAAAGGATGGTTGTCATTGCAGATCGGGCGCTGAATCGCCGAAGGTCGAGGTGTACCAATCCCGCAGCATCTCTTTCATATGAATGAAACCACGGTTCTTCTTGGCTTCCGGCGGGATGGGGTTTGCCAGATAGCTGGCGTCCGAAAGCGAGTCACGCGATTGCACAAGCGTTTTGCCGCCCTGCTGGAGAGCATACTGAATTTCCATGCGTAAGGGCTGTGCCTCGGCCTTGGAGGCGTGCGCTGAACCAGTTGCTGAGTCTGAAGACGGAAGCTTGATACGCTGCATATCAAGAACTTCGATTTTCAGAATCTGGTCCGGCCTGATGAAATGCGCTCCGAGATCCACGAAGGCTTTGCGGACTTCGCTCAGGGTGACCTCGCGCTTGTCCGGAGGTTTGCCGGAGAGGTCGGAATAATAATAGGAATTGATGAAGGTAACCCGGACGTCAGCCTGCGCCGATCCCGGCAACACGGCGCTTGCGAGAAAGGTCAGCATCGCGCCGATAAAGAGCGCTGCCGAAAATCGCATTGAGCTGCCTTTCCTGAAAAAATCGTGGCGCATGAACCGATTGGTCGATGCCATGCACGATTTAGCGCCGCATATGGTTAAGGTCCGTTAACGCAGCGAAGAATTTGTTACAAAAGACCAAGCCCGATTAGTTCGCGTCTCAGATCTTCCGGCAGATCAGCGCCAGCGCCGCGCTCGCTCAAATCGGGCGGCGCGTCCTTTTCGTCGAGATAGCGCCAGCCCTGAAAGGCACGATGCGGGCGCAGGACGACGGGAACCAGGCGGCTGTCGTAGACGAGACCGCAATGCGCCACCCCGTCCCGCGTCATGGGCCGCAGTTCCAGCAGAGTCTGCCGCACCGTGATCCAGCCTCTGATGACCCAGTAGATCGAGCCGCCCTCCAATATCTCCGGCCCGCGCCGGGGCATTTGCCGGGTGACATGGATCAGTTCCGGCTTCAGTCCGCCGCTCGCCATATCTTTGAGACGCCGCTCCTGACGGCTTGCCAGATCGGACAGCGCCTCTATGCCCACGGCAAGCTTGAGAATGTGCAGGGTCATTTCTTTACCAAGGGCCTCGCCAATCGTTTCATTTCGGCGAAATAGGCCCAAAGCAGATGCGCCGCCACGCCGCGATGGGGCCGCCAGCGCTCGGACCGCGCATAAAGCGCCTTTTCACTCATGCGCTCCTGCGATCCTTCGGCCATGCGCAAGCCTTCCTGAAGCGCCAGATCACCGGCAGGAAAGAGATCGCGCCGTCCCTCGCAGAACATGAGATAGACTTCCGCCGTCCAGCGGCCGATCCCCTTCAACGCAATCAGTTCGGCCATCGCCGCGCTATCGTCAAGTTCACGCAGACGATTGAAATCGATGCGTCCCTCGCTTGCCGCTTCCGCAAGGGCAATGACATAGCGCGCCTTCGGCGTCGAAAGGCCGAAGCGCTTCAAACGATCGATGTCATGCGTCAGAACGGTTGATGGCGTGACCGCGCCGAGGCCCTCCTGCAATCGCGTCCAGATCGCAGCCGCCGCGGCAACCGACACCTGTTGTTCGAGGATGAGCTTCAACAATCCGGGAAATCCGCTCGGCTTCGAGCGCCATGTGAAGGCCGGCGTTGCCGCATGGGCGACGGCCAGAGCCGGATCGAGCTTGCTCAAGGCTGCGCGGGCGCGGGAAATGCCGCGCGTATGGGGAATTGTTGTAAGGGGTTCGCCGTTCTTCGACATCATGCTTTTTAGCCACCCAGCCGCACGCGCGTCGCCAGCAACTCGCCGTTTCTTTCGAGGACGGGATAGGCGGCTGCCGCCACCAGATTGGCGTTGACGCTTTTCAGGTCGCGCAAGGCATCGAGGTGCATCGTGCTGGTTTCGAGTGTGTCGATACGGCCAATCCGCAAACGCTCGAAATGTGCATCCGTCGCGGTCGATTCCATCGTGCGAAAAATCTCCTTTTCATTGGCGAGCAACCGCGCGGCGCGCCCATCGCCTGTCATAAACAGCGAGGCCGCGGTGCGCACGTTGGCGATCAACCGATCGATCATTTCAAGCACTTCATCCTGCCCGGATTTCGGAAAGGTGACGCCGCGCTTCACCATCTTGTTGGCGATGCCAAGCAGGTTTTTATCCACGATATCGCCCGCATGTTCCATGTTGGTGGCGAATGTGAGGATCTCGCGTAGCCGCGCGTGATCGGCCTCCCCAAGTTCCTCCGGATCGAGCGAGGTGACATAGGTCTTGATAGCGGTATTGAGCTTGTCGAGAACATCGTCCAGACGCTTGGTGTCGCTTATCTGCCTCCGGTTCGCCTTTTCGAAGGCATCGCGGACTCCAATCAGCATTTTTTCCAGTACATCCGCCAACCGAAGCGCCTCACGCGCCGCGCCGCCAAGGGCAATCGCGGGATGTTCTCGCGCGGATGGGTCGAGGTAAAGCGGTTGGCCAGGATCCGCCGGGTCGATCCGCGCCGGCATCCAGCGACGCAACAAGGCTGCGTATGGCTTGAGGATCGGAAAGAAAATCAGCGCAAGAATCAGGTTGAAGGCGGTGTGAAAATCGGCGACCGCCCGGGCATTATTTGGCTCGATCGCTACCATCCAGCTTCCAATAATGGGCAACAGGATCAGGCCGATACTCACACCGAATATGCGGTTGATCAAATTGCCAATAGGCAGACGTCTGGCGGCAGGATCGGCCCCCGCCGCACCTTCAAGCACAGGGTTGATCGCCGTGCCGAGATTCGCCCCCAGAACCAGCGCGAAGGCAGCATCAGGCGGCACAGTCCCCTGCGCCGCGAAGGACATGATGACGAGCACAACGGCGACACTGGAATGGGCCGCCCAGGCCAGTCCCGCCGCGAGGACGACATCGAGCAGCGGCTGCGTCGAGACGGCGCCAAGCAGCATCGTCAGGTTCGGCAAATCCTCATAGGGCTTGAGAAGGCTCACAAACTGATACAGAGCCATAAGCAGCAGCCCGAGGCCGATCAGCACGCGGCCGAAGTCACGCGGGCCGGCAGAGGCGCGCCGGAACATCAAAACGCCGATCAGCAAAAACGCCGGAGCGAGCGCGGCAACGTCGAAGGAGAGCACCTGCACGATGAGGGTGGTGCCGACGTTAGCCCCGAGCATGGCCGCCAGAGCCGGCACGAGATCGACCAATCCGCCCGCCGCGAAGCCCGTCACCATCAGGCCGGTCGCCGTGCTGCTTTGCAGGATCGCCGTCACGCCGATCCCGGCAAGAAAGGCGTTCAGCCGATTGTTCAGCGTCGTTGCGAGGAAATTGCGCAATTTCGCGCCGAAGGCGCGCTGCACCCCCGTCTGGACCATATGAATGCCCCAGAGCAGCAGCGCCACCGCACCAGCGAGGTTCAGGAGCGTGAGCGGAAGATCCATCGCACTCTCCATCTGTCAGGCAGCCGGTTTCAGGACGTGATCGTTTCAAAGGAGACTGTGCCAGTAAAGCCGGCAGAGAAATGCTTCCCGGAAGACCGGCGATCATTCATGTTTCTCATTTCGAACGATAATGCCTTGAACTTCAAGGGCTAATCTACCTCCCTTCCGGGGTTTCAATTTTTTGCGAGCCGGGCTCCAGCGAGGATTCTGTGCGCTAACCCACGCCGAACCTTCAATCAGGAACCTTGAGCATCGGAACCCGTTTGCTTTCAACCAGAGAGGTAGAGCGATGTTGAGACCGGGGCATCCGAAGAATTCGAAATTGCGGCAAGCCAAAGCCGCCGGCGATTGGCCGTCCCTTCAGGCAGCATTGATGTGACTTCCGCTCAGTCAGAACAAACCGATTTCTATCTGCTTGACCGATATTGGCGGGCGGCAAACTATCTGTCCGTCGGGCAGATCTATCTGCTCGACAATCCCCTGCTCCGCGAGCCATTGCGGCCCGAGCACATCAAGCCGCGCCTACTTGGCCATTGGGGAACAGCGCCGGGACTGAACTTCATCTACGCCCATCTCAACAGGACCATCCGGGCGCGCGATCTCGACATGATCTATGTCTGCGGCCCGGGACATGGCGGCCCCGGCATGGTCGCCAATACCTATCTCGAAGGCACTTACAGCGAAATCTATCCCGACATCGGCAGGGACGCAGACGGGCTGCGCAAGCTCTTCCGGCAGTTCTCCTTTCCGGGCGGCATTCCAAGCCATGCGGCTCCGCAGACGCCGGGGTCGATCCATGAAGGCGGCGAACTGGGCTATGCGCTCGTGCATGCCTATGGCGCGGCGTTCGACAATCCGGGCCTTGTTGTTGCGTGCGTCATTGGCGACGGCGAGGCGGAGACGGGTGCGCTTGCCGCTTCATGGCACTCCAACAAGTTTCTCAACCCGGCTTATGATGGTGCGGTTCTGCCGATCCTCCACCTCAACGGCTACAAGATCGCCAATCCGACGATCCTCGCGCGGCTCGATGAAGGCGAACTGGCGAGCCTGCTGAAAGGCTATGGGCACGAACCCTTATTCGTTG
>SCSF01000122.1 GCA_004298435.1 Beijerinckiaceae bacterium | reverse complement strand
TTCAAGACGCCGTCCGGCATCATCGGCTATCCGATGGCTTATGAGCACGACGGCAAGGAATATGTGGCGGTGCTCTCCGGCGTCGGCGGCTGGGCGGGCATCGGACTTGCGGCAGGTCTCACTAAGCCCACCGATGGTCTCGGCACAGTTGGCGGCTACGCGGCCTTGTCCAACTACACCGCGCTTGGCGGAACGCTGACCGTGTTCGGGCTGCCTAACGACTGAGATAAAGCAACGCTGCTGCCGTCTTTGATCAACAAAGGGCGGTAGCAGCTTCTCGTCTTTTACAAAGATGGATGTGTCTTCAGAAAAACCAGGCGCGTCCACCTGGTTTGCAAGCTCAGCTTTCTATCGAATGCCAGGAGATTGATAATGTTACGCAAGATAATCATTGCGCTCGCGATACTGGGACTGACAGCCGGATCCGCTGTTGCAGCAGAAGTCGAAAAAGCACCGCCTTCGGCGCCTTACAAAGAGGTCTGCAAGCTGGTGAAGCTGCCGTGCTTCCTGCCCGGGCTTGGAACGCTCTACGTCAATCCGAAGACGATCCCTGCGGGTCCGTGGCTGGCTTATGACCACCAGGGAAAACTCATCAGCACGATCTACATGGTCCCGCTGTCGGCGCTCAACGCTAAAAAGAAATTTGTGCTGTCGGCGCCGGGAGGGAAGGTCGACCACGTCACGTTCCAATTCAATGCGGGCCATCCTGGCGTGACCGAGCCGCATTACCACGTCATCCTGTGGCATGTGCCTGTGGCGCAAGAAAAGCTTGTTGCAAAATGATTGGCTAACGGTGCCGGGCCTTGCGCCCGGCCCGCCTATCTCAGTAGTTTTTCTGAAAGAACGAATCCATGTCCAGGCTACTATCGCGTCGAAACGCAGTCGGCCTTCTCACTTCACTGGTTGGATTGATCGGCCTCGGTGACAGGGCAAGAGCACAACAGAAGGTGAGCCAAGTCGAGGCGAAATATCAAAGCCATCCAAAAGGTGAGCAACGCTGCGACATCTGCATCAACTTTGAGCCACCAGACCAATGCCGGTTTGTCGTCGGCCCTGTCTCGCGCCAGGGATGGTGTCAGTTTTTCGCCGCACGTGAAAACGCGCGCTGATGCCGTATCCGCGAGTGTGAGACAATCGGCGACATGGTCAAATCATGGTATCGAAGTCGATATTGGTTAAGTAGATAGTGATTATGAAACGTATTATCGTTGTTCCGGCCATCTGGCTGCGAAGTTGTGCGCGCTATTGTATTTCGCAGGCTTCCGCCGATGGCGCATGAAATGGCGTGTTCGTTTCGCGCAGATTGGATGGTCAACGCAATTTTCCCGGCGCGCGAGCAAGGACCGTTATCGGCGATATCGGACAATCTCGATTGAGTGCTGGAAACGATAGGCGTTGGTTTCGAACTGTGATTAGATGCCGGTCAGACGCAGATATATTTTTCGATACACGGCGGATTGGGTCTCAACGCTCATTTGCGGCGCTGATGAGAGAAATAAAAAGGATTTGCGATGACGCAAGCGGTGGTAATCGATTCGCCGAGTGCGAGGCAGCAAGACGACACGGGACTGGCTGCGATCTTCAGCGCCTATATAATCTCGGCTACCTGTTGGCTGCTGTTCGCAACCTTCGTCGGCATAGTGCTGGCTTACAAGTTCGGCGCTCCTGATTTCGCCCCTGGCGAATGGCTTACCTTCGGCCGCCTGCGGCCAATCCACACCAACGACACTTTCTATGGCTGGGCCAGCATCGCCCTGGTTGGTCTCGCCTATTACGTCGCGGTGCGCAGTTGCCGAACCTCGTTCTACAGCAAGAAGCTCGCCTGGATCGGGCTCGGGTTGTTCAACCTTGCCGCCATCGCCGGCACGATCGCGCTGGATCTCGGTTATAACGCCGGCGATCTCGAATATCGCGAATGGCCGTGGCAGGTCCGGCTGATTTTTCTCGCCGCGCTCGTCGTGACGGCGTGGAATCTGATCGGCACCGTCGCGCAGCGCACGATGGAGGATATCTATTTGTCCAACTGGTACACCATCGGAGGTGTGCTGTGGACTTGCATCATCGCGATCGTCGCCATTCTGCCCTGGTATCAATATGGCCTCGGCCAGGTCGCAGTGTCCGGCTACTATATGCACAATGCAGTCGGCATGTGGTTCACGCCTCTGGCGCTCGGCATCTTCTATTATGCATTGCCCAAGCTGCTTAGCCGCCCGATTTATTCCTACGCGCTCGGCGTCTTTGCGTTCTGGACGAACCTGTCATTCTACCCGATCCTCGGCGCCCATCATTTCTTGTTTAGCCCGCTGCCGTGGTGGCTACAGACAACAGCTATTGTTTTCAGTGTCGCCATGCTGGTGCCGGTGCTCGGCGGCAGCGCAAATTTCCTGCTGACCATGCGTGGCCGTTTCGGCGATATGCGCCATTCATATCCGCTGGCATTCATCTTCGTCGGCGTCGTCGGCTATCTTGTCGGCTCGACGCAAGGAACCGTAGAGGCCTTCCGCTCGCTCCAGGAGGTCTGGCATCTGACCAACTTCACCGTCGGCCACTCGCATCTGACGATGTACGGCTTCGTCACCTTCGCCATCTGGGGCGGCATCTATACTCTGCTGCCTGCGGCAACCGGTAAATACCCAAGCCGAACCGGGCTCGCCTTGCACTTCTGGATGGCCGGCGTCGGCAGCTTCATCTACGTCATCTCCCTGTCGATTGGCGGCACCTTCCAGGGTCTGGACTGGATACGAGGCGCGCCATTCATCCAGTCGGTCGTGGATATGCAGCCTTACTATGTGTGGCGCGGTGTTGGCGGCCTGTTGATGTTTCTCAGTCATATTGTGTTTGCGTGGAATGTTTGTCGCATGACCTTCGGGCGTAGCGCCAATGTCATCAGGCTCACGCCGGCGGTCAGCGATGGGGTCGCGGAATGAACAAACTGCTGCTGATCGCCGGCGGCTCCACGCTGGTTTACGCCGGGCTCGCGCTCATGATGGGTGTGCTGCCAGGCATCACACTGTCTCGTACCAAGCCCGGCCCCGGCGTGAAGCCACTGACGCCGATCGAGGCTGAGGGCCGTGCGGTTTTTGTCGCCAACGGATGCAGCTATTGCCACACCCAGCAGGTGCGGCCCCTGGCGGAGGATAAGGTGTTCGGCCGGCCATCGGCGCCAGGCGACTTCGTTTATCAGACACCTGAACTTCTTGGCTCCGAACGCACCGGGCCTGATCTTACCAACATCGGCGCACGCCAGCCCAGCAAGATATGGCAGTACATTCACCTCTACAATCCGCGTGCTGTGGTGCCGGAATCGATCATGCCTTCATTTTCGTGGCTGTTCGAAGTCGTCGCCAAAGCGCCTGCCGGCGTGACGCCGGTACCATTGCCGGCTGCCTATGCGCCAGCCAAGGGAGTGGTCATCCCGAGTCATAAAGCGCAAGCCCTGCTAGCTTATCTTCTGTCTTTAAAGCAGGCTCCCTTGCCGCAGGCTGAAGGGAGCGCCGTGCCTACGTCCGCGGCGGCGGCGCTGACGGCACCGGCACAATCCGCTGCATCGAGTGCCGCCCAAGGCAAACAACTTTTTACTGCGAAGTGCGCAGTGTGCCACCAAGCAAGCGGAATGGGGCTACCCGGTGCTTTCCCGCCGCTCAAAGGCAACGCGGCAGTGAACAATGCGGACCCGACTCTCCATATTCACACCATTCTTCATGGCGCGCACGGTGTCACGATAGGTGGCGTCAAATATGAGGGTGCGATGCCCGAGTTCGGCAGCACACTGAGCGACGCCGACATTGCGGCCATCGCCAATTATGAGCGTAACTCCTGGGGCAATCATGGCGCCACAGTGACCGCGAAGCAGGTCGCCGATGTCCGCGCCAACGGCAAAGTGGGAGAGTCTTCCGCTGCGTCGCCCGCAAAAACTGCGGCGCCGGCAAAGGCGGCTGCCTCGGACATTGCTCAGGGCAAAGAGCTTTTTACCGCGAAATGCGCGGTTTGCCATCAAGCGAGCGGCACTGGTGTTCCTGGCGCTTTCCCGCCGCTCAAGGGCAACGCAGCGGTGAACAATGCAGATCCCACCCTCCATATACACACCATTCTTCATGGCGCGCATAACGTCACGATAGGAGGCGTCAAATATGAGAGTCCGATGCCGGAGTTCGGCAGCACGCTGACTGACGCTGATATTGCTGCCATTGCCAATTACGAGCGCAACTCCTGGGGCAATCATGGCGCCACGGTGACGGCGAAGCAGGTTGCGGCCGAACGCGCCAAGGGGAAGTAGGGCCGTCATGCATCATCATCTGGTCGGCCCACTGATCGGCAACATGATCATCATCGGAGTCGCCGGCGTAATCACACTCGCATGTTTCGTCGCGATGATCTGGATGCTGCTGCGTCCCGGTGAGACCGGACGCGATCATCCCAAGCGCGACATCCTGCGCGAAGACCGGTAGGGTGCGACTATGGAACCACACGTCCGCGTTTATCTCGACGATCAGCTTGAGCCGATTATCGATCAGGAATTGCCGAGCGATGCATCGCTCGATACGAGCACCCTTGAGGATGGACACCACCGGCTGACCATTCGCGCGGTAGGCGAGAATGGGCGCGAGGGTGTGGAGATTATCCCGTTTCAGGTGCGCAACGGCCCTGGCATCACCGTCTCTGGCCTCACGGCTCACTCGACTCGCCGTGGCAAGGTGCAATTCAAGATCAACGCCTTCAGCGCCGACGATCCGTTCGACCCACGCCGCGCCGAGTCTCATTCCTCGATCCCGATCTGGGTATGGGTGCTGTGCCTGTTCGTGCTCTCATGGACAGTCTGGTACGCCGCCCGAATGTGGGATGTGCCCGCCGAATTCGCTCATACGCCGACTTTTAGTTCTCAGCCAAGTGGGCCTCACTCACCATCGCATTGACCACTGTCAATCTGCCGGTTCGTGTCGAAAAACGTGTTAAAACAATTAAATAAAACCTCTGCCCTCCCACTGAAGTACGGCATTATCTGGAACCCGGATCTCAGGTCATAAGTCTGGCCTCATTCTCCATATTGTAAAATCCGGACCGATCCGGCGTCTCTGCAACGCAAGCATCGATCAAGATGGACAATGATGGATAACGACAGCAATCCCGCCGTTCTTGTTACGCGCATCGAGTCTGGCGGAAACCGGACGCGCTACGATGACTTTGCAATCTGGCTGCACTGGCTGACCGTCGTTCTCGTCCTTTTTCAGTTCGGGCTGGCGGAGCTTTGGGGCTTCGCATCGCGGCCGACCAGGCATCTTATGGTCGCTGGACATATGTCGTTTGGCATTTTGCTGGCAGTGGTCGTGCTCGTGCGCATTGGATGGCGGCTTTTGCCCGGCCATCGTGTGCAGCCTGCGGTCAGCGGCCTGATGGAATTGGCGGCCAAAACGGTTCACTATCTGCTGTATCTGCTGCTTTGTGTGCAGGCCGTTTCAGGCTTCGTATTGCGCTGGTCAGGCAAGGAGGCGATGAACTTTTTCGGCATTTTGATTCCGCCGTTTTTTCCGCCGTTTTCCAAGCCCGCACATCACTTTGTTGGAGAGTTCCACAACTATATCGGCTGGGCCATCATCATCCTGGCGGCAGGTCACGCGGCGGCAGCGCTCTTCCATCATTTCTTTCTGCACGACGACATTCTCCGGCGCATGTTGCCGCTCGCGCCTCCTCTGGAGAAAGCCGAACATCGGTAAGCGATCCGGCAGCTTCATTCACAGCGTCAATTTATGGATCGAAAGCGTCGTTTTGACACACAGAGCGTCGCTCTATTGCATGAACCAGTTGCGGGAGCCGCCTCGGCTCTGACGGAATTGGGACGCGTCCAATTGCTCTCGAACTGTTTCTTTCCCGAGAACCGTATGTCGCGTCATTTACAACGCCAGCAAAGCTGATAAAAATGATAGATTAAATAGAGAGTTTTGCTCAGAAAGCGCTCAGGGGAGGAATAGCATGAAAACGGGTTGGTCCGCCGCCACGGTGAACGTTCCGGGCAGGCTTGAACGCCTGCCAATGACATCCTTCCAGAGAAAGGCTTTCGCGGTTGTCGCGACCGCATGGCTCGCTGATCAGGTCGATGTGGCGCTGCTGGTCTTTCTCGTCGGCTCGATCGCCGCCGAATTTCATCTGACCGCCGTGCAGATCGGCCTGCTTTCCTCCATGACCTTCCTTGGCCAACTCGTCGGCAACCTGCTGGCGGGATATGCTTCGGACAGGTTCGGGCGCCGCGTTATCTTCCAGGTTACGATGATGGTCTGGGGATTGGGCAGCTTCCTGGCCGCCGGCGCCACCGGACTGGTCTCTCTGATGATCTTCCGCTTCATCATCGGTGTCGGCGTTGGCGGCGAAGCGCCGGTCGCGCAAGCAATCCTTTCCGAGATCATTCCGGCGAAACAGCGTGGTTTCTATATCGCCTTCATGGAAGGCTTCTGGGCAGTCGGTTTCGTCATTTCAGGTGCGCTCAGCTACACGCTTCTTCCGTATTTCGGATGGCGCGCTGTGTTCGTCGCTGTCGGAATTCTTTCACTTATTCTCTTCTGGGTCCGGCGGCATTTATTCGAATCGCCGCGCTGGCTTGCGGATCGCGGACGGTTCGACGAGGCGGATGCTGTCTTGCAGAAGATCGAGCGGGAAGTCGGAAAACGCTATGGCAAACCGCTTCCCGCGCCGCACCCCTACGTCCAGGAGACGCGGATCAGCACCCGCAATCCGCTCGCGGTGATCTTTTCGCGCACCTATCTCGGAACAACGATGATGACGGCCGGGCTCTGGTTCTTCGCCCTTCTCGGCTTTTACGGCCTGACCTCATGGCTGGCGGTCATCCTCCATCACCACGGCTTCTCGATCAGCAAATCAGTTGGTTTCGTCACGCTCATAACCATCGGAGGCATCCCTGGCTTCTATGTCGCGGGTGTGCTTCTGGAAAAAATCGGCCGCAAACCGACGACGGCCCTATTCCTGATCCTGAGTGCGGCTTTCGCTTACGTCTACGGTCATTCGGTCAGCACCAACGCGCTGTTTATCAGCGGCTTCGTTATGCAGTTCTTCATGTTCGGCATGTGGTGCTGCCTTTATGCCTATACGCCCGAGCTTTTTCCCACCCGTGCCCGCTCCATGGGCGCCGGAGTTGCCTCGGCATTCGGGCGAGTCGGTGCAATCATCGGCCCTATCGTCGTCGGCTTCGTCATTCAGGCAATCGGGCAAACCGGCGTCTTCTCGCTCGGCGCTGTCAGCTTCGCGCTGGCTGCATTGCTGGTCCTGATCTTCGGAATCGAAACACGCGGCAAGATGCTTGAGGAGATCGCGCGGATGGAAGAGCGCGACGCTTAGAACGTTTTCGAGCGAAATGGCTTCCGGTTCGCGTGAAGAAAACGCGTCGAAGTAAATAAATAGAACCACGGTTCTGATTCCATCAGGACCGTGGTTCTAAATCGAAATCTGCATGCCGTCATAAGCAGGTTCGACGTTCTGCGGAAGCTCACTCTGGAGGTGCGCGAAGTCGAGATCCGTATGGAGATTGGTGAGGATCGCGTGTTTCGGCTTCAGTCGCGCGATCCACTCCAATGCTTCCGAGACGGAGAAATGGCTGGGATGCGGCCTGTAGCGCAGCGCATCGACGATCCAGAGATCGAGCCCTTCAAGATAGGGCAGGCTCTTCTCGGGAATTGCGCGGAGATCCGGGGTATAGGCGGTGTTTCCGAAGCGGAAGCCGAGGGAAGGGATCTCGCCATGATCGAGCCGGAAAGGCATGGCCTCGATACTGCCCCCTGCCCCTTCGACGACGCAGAGCTTTTCCGGATAAAGCCGCCGCTCGGCCAGAAGAGGCGGGTAATAGCTGCCTTCCGGCGTTTCGAAGATGTAGTCGAAATGGCTCCGGACGACGCGCGAGGATTCCTCATCCATATAGAGATCGATCTTGCGCCTTGATTGAAGCACCAGCGGGCGCACGTCGTCGATCCCGTGCGTGTGATCGGCATGCGGATGCGTCAGCAGGATCGCATCGAGATGCCGAACGTCGCAATCAAGTAATTGATTGCGCAGATCGGGACCTATATCGACGAGGACGGTCGTCTTGTCCTGCGCCGTCTCTCCAATGCGCTCAACAAGGATGGAGCATCTGCGGCGGCGGTTTTTCGGATTATTCGGATCGCACGCGCCCCAACCTTGGGCGACACGCGGGACGCCGCCCGATGATCCGCAGCCGAGAATGGTGATCGTCAGAGTCATGAGGCAGCAGGCGCAGGCATCTTGGCGAACAGCCCCAGCGCGTTGCGTGTCGTGAGCGCCGCGAGATCCGATTGCGACATGCCCCTGACATCGGCCAGCACTTTCGCGGTCTCCGCGACAAACGCCGGTTCGTTGCGCTTGCCGCGGAACGGCACCGGCGCAAGAAAGGGCGCATCGGTTTCGACAAGCAGCCGATCCTGCGGCACGCTGCGCGCAATCTCCCGCAACTCTTCCGATTTCTTGAAAGTCAGAACGCCGGAAAAGGAGATGAAAAGCCCGATCGCGATTGCGCGCTCGGCCAGTTGCCGCGAAGCCGTAAAGCAATGCAGCAATGCCTTGAACGGGCCTTTCGCCATCTCATCCTCGAGAATGGCGGCGACATCATCGTCGGCGTCGCGCGCGTGGATGACGATGGGTAAGCCAGTCTCACGGGCCGCAGCAATATGCGTGCGGAACACCCGCGCGGCGAGATCGCGCGGCGCACGATCATAGTGGTAATCAAGGCCGGCCTCGCCGATGCCGACGCATTTCGGATGGGATGCGAGATCGACAAGCTGCCCGACGCTCGCCTCAGCCTCGACATGCGCTTCATGCGGATGCGTGCCGACCGTGCAATAGACTTCCTCATATGCCTCGGCGATGGCCGAAATCGCAGGAAATTTCGCGACCTTCGTCGAAATGGTGATCATCCGGCGCAGCCCCGCGGCCCGCGCGCGCGCCACGACAGCGTCGCGCTCAGGCTCGAAGTCGGGAAAGTCGAGATGGCAATGGGTGTCGATCAGCATCCAGGTCTCAAGCAGGTTTGGCTTCGTCTTCAATATAACGCGGGAAGATGGCGGCAGGTGTTGGCAAGGCGCGTCCTGTCTCGATTTTCATTTCAAGGTCCGAGAAATTGCGCGCATCCGCAGTGACTCCCAGCAAATCGAGAAGCTTCGCCATCGCAGAGGGCATGAACGGTTGCGTCAGGATGGCGATCCTACGCAGAATTTCCGCCGTCACATAGAGAATGGTCGCCATACGCGCAGGATCGGTCTTGCGTTTCGTCCAGGGTTCTTCCGAGGCAAAATAGCGGTTCGCCTCTGCGACGACGCGCCAGATCTCGCCAAGGACGATATGGAGTGCAAAGCCGCGCATGGCAAGCCGCGCCTTATCCAGAAGCGCCTCTGCTTCTGCAAGAATTGCCCGGTCCGCCTCGGTCAGATCTCCCGGCATCGGTAGTTGACCATCGCAATTCTTGCCGATCATCGACAGGGAGCGTTGTGCGAGATTGCCGAGGTCATTGGCAAGATCGGCATTCATCCGGGCGACGATCGCCTCATGCGAATAATGACCATCTTGCCCAAAGGGCACTTCGCGCAGGAAGAAATAGCGCAAGGCATCGACGCCGTAACGATCGATCAGAGCGAAGGGTTCGATGACGTTGCCGACGGATTTCGACATCTTCTCACCGCGATTGAACAGAAAGCCGTGGACGACGATCTGTCTCGGCAATGCGATTCTGGCCGACATCAGGAACGCCGGCCAGTAAACGGCGTGAAAACGGGTGATGTCCTTGCCAATCACATGCGCATCGGCCGGCCAGAATTTTGCCCGCTCTGCGCCTGCATCCGGAAAGCCTGTGGCTGTAATGTAGTTCGTCAGCGCATCGACCCAGACATACATGACATGCTTCGGATCGTCTGGAACCGGCACGCCCCAATCGAAGGTCGATCGGCTGATCGAGAGATCGTTGAGTCCGCGTGAAACGAAAGAGATGATCTCCTTGCGGTAGCTTTCGGGAACGATGAAATCCGGGTTGGCTTCATAATGGGCGAGGAGCCTTTCCTGATAGGCGGAGAGCCTGAAATAATAACTCTCCTCCTCCACCCATTCGACGGGCGCGCCGCTTGGCGCCAGGCGTTTGCCGTCGGGAGCAAGTGTCAGCTCGGATTCATCGAAAAAGGCCTCATCCCGGACCGAATACCAGCCCGGATACTTTGACAGATAAATGTCGCCGTTAGCCGCCATGCGGCGCCAGATTTCCTGCGCGGCCTTGTAATGGCGCGGCTGGGTGGTGCGAACGACATCATCCGCTACCGCATCGAGGCCCTGCCCCATGGCGGCGAATTGCGCCGCTGTGCGATCTGCCAGAAGCTGCGGCGTGGTTGCTTCGCGCGCCGCCGTCTGCTGCATTTTCTGGCCATGCTCGTCCATGCCCGTGACGAAGAGCGTGTCATAGCCATCGAGGCGCTTGAAGCGCGCGATTGCATCGGTCGCAATCCGCTCATAGGCATGGCCGATATGCGGCGCGCCATTGGCGTAGGGAATGGCGGTGGTGATGTAGAAGGTCCGGCTGCCGGCCATATGTCGCAAACTCTACCTGCAAGTGATGCGTCTGGGATACCGCCTCGAACGTCGGCACATAAGCGCTGGCGGAACTGCTCAGGCAGCGAGCGCCCTTGCGGCCTTCGCGAGATCGGCAAAAAGAGAAAGGACGATTGGACGCTTGTCGAGGTTCAACGCTTCTGCTTCCCGCGCCGCCTCCGCAGCTTTTTCCCATACCTCCGCCAACGGCGCAAGGCGCGCCGCGCCACCCTTCGCCTCGCGGCGCAGGACGCCGTCGATCCACTCGGCAACTGTCGTCATCATCATCTCGAAGTCCGCCGCACCTTCGCGCCCCGTCACCTGGTCGGACAGTTCATGCACGGCTTGCCAGTCAACATAGGGCAAGTCGGACAGCAGCTTCTGGAGCCTGCCGTCCCTTTCCAGCCCACCACCAAGAAGCTTCAGCGCGCTCACGACCGAGCCGCCGGCGCGGTCGGCGGCGAGCGCAACCCTATCGGGCTCGGCCTCGCTCCATGGCTCACCCAACTCCGCTATGACACTGGCGATCTCCGCGCCGGACAATGATTTCAGCAAAAGGCATCGGCAGCGCGAACGCACTGTAGGCAGGATCTTTTCCGGACGATGCGCCACAATGAGAAACAGGGAGCGCGGCGGCGGGTCCTCGATGATCTTCAAAAGTGCGTTGGCGCTGAAGCGGTTCAGATCCTCGGCGCTGTCGATGATGCAGATCCGATAGCCGCCGCCGGATGACCGCTGGAAGAGATGAACGGCCTCGCGCACGCTGTCGGCGCTGATTTCCGAAAGCCAGCGTTTGGTTTTCTCAGCCCATTCCCGCCGCAGCAGAAAAACGTCGCCATGCGAAAGCGCCGCAATCTGGCGGGCTACCGGATGTGTCTTCGGAATGAAGAGATTCGCGGCTGTCTGCACTTCCGACGCGGAAGGATCCGGATAAGCCAGAAGAAATCGGGCCAGCCGCCAGGCAAGTGTCGCTTTGCCGATGCCTGTTGCGCCACCGAGAATAATGGCGTGCGGCAATTTCCCGGCGCGATAGGCGGCCAATAGCGCCTGCTCCGCTTCCAGATGTCCGATGAGGCTGGTCGTTTCGCGCGGATGCGGCGCGTCGGGAAACCGATCCGACTCCGGCGGTGCCTCATTGCCTGCGCGCGCCATGCTTCGCCCTCACCTTATGCCGAGACGGATATGGATCATGCGAGCGTCTTCGAAGAGCTTGTACTGCGGGGCGCAGGCGCGGGGTGCGCTTCGTCCTGCTCTCGCTTTTTGCCCGGTTTCCGTGTGGAGCCAGACGACTCCCGCGAGTTCTCTGCCTTCCGTGGTGCCCCCTCTGCAAAAAGACGCGAACAGACGGCGTCCCAGATGGCCTCTGCGACTTCCCCCTCGTCGGCTGTCGCATCAACGACGACGCAGCGTTCTGGCTCTGCGGCGGCAATTGCGAGATAGGAGCGCCGCAGCGTTTCATGGAAGCCGAGGGCTTCACTCTCGAAGCGGTCCGTTGTGGTCTCCGGTGCACGACGGGCCGCGGCGCGCGCCAGCCCAACTTCGGCCGGCAGATCGAGAACAAAGGTCAGGTCTGGACGAACGCCATCCAGGGTCGTGCGTTCAAGGACTTCGAGAAAGCCCGGATCGACGCCCCCGAAGGAGCCCTGATAGGCCCGCGTCGAATCGGCGAACCGGTCGCAGATGACCCATGTGCCAGCCAGAAGCGCCGGCCTGATCGTGTGATCGATGTGGTCGATTCGCGCTGCCGCAAAGACGATTGCCTCGGCTTTGGCGCCAAGATCCTTGATCAGGCCTGACAGCAGGATTTCACGCAGGACTTCGGCGCGCGGAGAGCCCCCCGGTTCGCGGGTCGTTATCGCCGTTATGGCCCTCGCCCGCAGCTTCTCCGCGAGGCGGCGGGCCTGAGTTGTCTTGCCCGCCCCTTCCCCGCCTTCAAGAGTGATGAAAGCGCCGCGATGCGGAAGCGGCGGCAGCGGTGCCTGCGCGGCTGGCATCAGTGGGCCACCGCTTTCAGGACATAGGTTCTGAAAAGACCTTCCGCATATTGAAGCGCGGCGTCCATGGCGCGACTCTGCAAGGTGCCGGGGCCGACGTCGGCAGCCGTCTTCAATGGCACATCGAGGATCTGATTGCCGCCACGGGAGATTTGCAGCCGGGCAACTTCCTTGCCGGATTCAACGGGAGCCATGAGCGGCCCTGTGTAGACGACCCGGCCGGAAAGCTTTTCGCTCAAATCGCGTGGCACCAGCACCTTCACAGCGCTCGGGGTAACCAGCGGGACGCTGCCCTCGTTCCCGCCATAGACCTCTGCGGAGCCGACAACCTCTCCTGCGGTAAAGATCACTTTAGGCTCGAAGAAGCGGAAGCCCCATTGCAGGATGCGCGCGGCTTCCTCCGAGCGTTCTTTCGCGGTTCTCGCGCCATAGAGCGCCAAAATCAGCCTTTCACCGTTCTGCACGGCAGATGCAACGATGTCGTAGCCGCTTTTTGGGTCGATTTCGCCGGTCTTCAGCCCGTCCACGCCAATGTCCATGGCCAGCAATGGATTACGGTTCGGCTGCTTGATCCTGTTCCAGGTCAGATCCTTCTCGCTGAAATAATGATAGTACTGCGGATAGGTCTTGATGAGATGGGCGGCGAGCAGCGCCATCTCACGCGCCGTCACCTTCTGATCGGGGTCGCCCTTGCCCCAACTATCGGTGAAGGTGAGATGGGTGAACCCGAGCTGGCGTGCCCGCTCCGTCATTTTCGTCGCGAAAGCGCCTTCCGATCCGGCAAGATTCTCGGCAAGCACGATCGCAGCATCGTTGGCGGAGACAATGGCGAGACCACGGATCAGATTTTCGACCGAGACGCGACTGTTGAGCGCCGCGAACATGGTCGAACCATGAGATGGCGCGCCGCCGTTGCGCCACGCTGTCTCGCTCACCTTGAACTCATCCGTGAGCTTGATCTTTCCCGCGGCCAGAGCTTCGAAGACGAGCTCCGCGGTCATTATCTTGCTTGTCGAGGCGGGGCTCACGAGGTCGTCGGCCCCTTTTTCAAAGAGCACTGACCCGGTGTCGGCATCGATCAATATGACATGAGGGACGCTCGTCTGGAGCGCCTGCGCCGCGAGAGCGGGACGCACCGGACAAGCGGCATAAATGCCCAGGCAAAGGCATGCGAGCGCCAGAGTTGCGATGAACGTCGAGCGAGGGCTGACTACGCGCCGCCGCTTGAAAGGAACGTCAAAATTACGACAGGACAACCGAAATGAACTCACGCGGCATCGCTTCCATCACAGGGCCGGCATTGCGCGGTCCTTTGCAGCTTCGCTCACATGATTTCTAGCACATTCCGCGTCTGAACTGAACGCTGGAGGGATTCTGCATTCGCCTCGTCTACACGAAGCGCGTCAGCGGCGTGCAAATCTCTGGTGCGCCCTGCCATGTCCGCTTGAGGCGGATTTGGCGCCGAGGTCGAAGGGCCTTGCCGGCGGCAGCGGCATCGGGCCGGTAAAGGATGCTTTCGTCAGTGAAAGCGATCCCGTCGTCTCGTCCGCCACGATGTCCTCAGAGGACGTCTGGACAGGAATGTTTTCCGCAGACGCGGTCATAATCGGATGGCTGTCAGGATTGTAGGTCGGCGGATGCCGCATATCGAGCTGTGCGAGCTGGCCGTTCTCGCGCAAAGTCGCAGCAAGCTTTTGATCATCCGAACCGGCGAGGCTGGCGGGCCCGACGTAATCCACCTTGACCTTCGTCGTTCCCCTGCGGCGGAAATCGAGAAGCTCCGCGACGCGGCGGGAGACGTCCATAATCCGGCCCCGCGCGAAGGGTCCGCGATCGTTGACGCGGACGATGATCGAATAATGATTACGCAGGTTCGTTACCCGCGCGTAGCTCGGCAGAGGCATGGTGGGATGCGCCGCCGAAATGGAGTTGCGGTCGTAGATTTCGCCGTTGGCTGTGCGGCGGCCATGAAAAGCATCGCCATACCACGACGCCAGCCCTACGCCGGAATAACGTTTGTAGTTGTTCGGATAATAGGTTTTGCCGGCGATCGTATAGGGCTCGCCGACTTTATAAGTCCCGCCGCCATGCGGAATCGGGCCATTATCGACGACCCGCGGACTGGCTTTGCCATAAATCGCCGTCGGGAAATATTCCTTGCCGTGGGCGAGTTGCTGCTGCTGAGCGCAACCTGCAAGACCGCAGGCGCTTGCAACCGCAACGACCGCCACGACCGGACGGCATGAAACCTTCGCCAGAATGTCGGAAGCCAGAGCCTGGATTTGAGCCGCATTTTCGTTCAAGCGCGACAGAGCGTCCAAGCGCTGCATGAAGGGTCCCCCGACTGACGCCAGCTATTGCCTTGCCTTCTCAATGGAAGGCCATGGCGGTGGTTTACAGGGAACGGATTGCCGGAGCCTTAAAGGCAAAAGACCGACGCATGCGCCCCCGCATATTGCATGGCTTGGGTAAAGGGCCGTCAAAATTCGGCGAAAATGCGGCGCGAGGGAAGAAGATTTTCCCTGCGTAGACCAGATAAGCCTTTGAAACAGGCTGAAAATCAGCATTTTTACAGCGGTATGGAACCTGTCGCGCGATGGTAAATGTGATCGGCTGCGGCGGGTGCCTTCCTGTGCTACGGCATGAATTTGCGCAGAGGGCGCCTGCAATTATCGTTAACAAACCTGCTCGCCGGCAGGGTGCCGACACTCCTGCGGCTTTGCACGGGAGCTGCTTTTTCTCCCGCTTGACGCGGCCTTAGGACGCTTTACCGTCGACAACTTCGACGTGTCGGGAGTGACCGCGATGTGTGAAGATTGTCTTTGGCAGCATCCAAACCGGCGCGGCTTCTTGAAGACAGCAGCCGCAGCAGCTTTCACAACAATGGCCGCAAATCCTATTCTGGCGCACGCGGCCGAAGCCCCGAATGCAATTCCTCCAAAGGAGGCATTGAAGCGGCTCGTCGCGGGCAACGCACATTACGCGGCGGGAGGCGTTCGATGCGTCGATGTCTCGCGCGGCCGTGCGGAGCGCGTCGCCGTGCAATATCCGATCGCCGCCGTCGTGAGTTGTTCCGATTCGCGCGTCGTGCCAGAACTCGCCTTTAATCAGGGGCCGGGCGACTTGTTTCTGGTGCGCGTCGCCGGCAATTTCGTCAATGACGATGGCCTCGCGAGCCTCGAATATGCGGTTGCAATGCTGGGCGCGCCATTGATCGTGGTTCTCGGCCATCAAAACTGCGGGGCGGTCGCCGCGGCGATCAAGGCGGTGAAGGACAATGCCGCCCTGCCCGGCCATCTCCCGGGATTGATCGATGCCATCAAGCCGGCGGTGATCAAGGCCGAAGC
>SCSF01000016.1 GCA_004298435.1 Beijerinckiaceae bacterium | reverse complement strand
CGGAACGCAGCGGCATCGTCGAGCGTCAGCTTGCAGTCGAGCGCGACAACGCGGCCATCCGCGAGCAGCGCAAGCGGATTGATCTCGATGAGTTCGGCATCGACATTGCCGCTCGTAGCGTATAGCAACGCGAGAATCCCGGCGACTTGTTCGCCAGCCCCCGACAGATCGAGCCCGGCAAGGAGCTCACGCGCCATCTCGATGTCGAAACCCTTGTCCGGATCCACCAGATAGCGGCGCAGGGCCTCAGGCTTGCTGGCCGCGACCTCTTCGATATCCATGCCGCCTTCGGTCGAAAACAGGACGAGAGGCCGCTGGTTTTTCGTATCGTTGAGGACAGCAGCATAAAACTCGCGCGCGATCTTCGCCTGTTCCTCGATGAGCACGGAATGGACCGGATGTCCGTCGATCGTCATCGCCAGAATGGCGCGAGCGACGTTCTGGGTCTCCTCAGCCGTGTTCGCGAGCTTTATGCCGCCTGCCTTGCCGCGTTTGCCAGTCGGCACTTGCGCTTTGACGACGCAAGGGCCGATCTCGTGAAAGGCGGCGGCGACGGAGTCTACGCTTTCGCAATGGACGCTGCGCGGTACAGGAATCCCTGCGGGCGCAAGCACACGCGCCTTGGCTACATGCTCCAGAAAATTCATTTTGTGGGCTCCTGATAGCCGATCTTCTCCCAGTGCGGGCCAAAGAGTTCACGCTCGCTCGGCATGTCCTCCGGGATAGGCGTCACCAGATGCGTAATATTGAGGAAATGCCGGTAGCTGAGATTTTCGGAGATGCTGTTCTTCTGCCATGAGCCGCAGCCCATGCTGAGAGTAAAGCCGAGGCCGGAATCGAAGCCGCCACCATTGCCGAACGTATGGGCGAAGTTCACCAACACTCGAACCACTTCGAGGTCTTCGGCAAGTTCGCGCGCATGATCCATGTCTTTCGTATGAATGCCGCAGGAGTGGCCCTTGCCCTGATAATCAAGGATCTCATGAATTTTCTGCTTGGCCGCTCCGAAGTCACTGGCGCGATAGACGGTGAGCACGAGCGAAAGCTTTTCGCCTGAAAACGGAAACGCCCGCCCTGCCCCGGTTTCCTCAACAAGAAAAAATGATTTGCCGCTGGCGACAGCCGGTAGCCCGAAGGCTTTGGCGAGCACGTCGGCGTCGCGGGCTATGAGATCGCGGTTGAGCTTGCCATTCACCCAGAGTTTTGCAGCAACGCGCTGCTTTTCTTCCGGTGTGCAGAGATAGGCGCCCGCGCGTTCCAGCGCCGCAATTGCCTCGTCATAAACGGCATCGAGAATGACAACCGAGTTCTCGGAGGAACAGGAGGTCGAATTGTCGAAGATCTTCGAGTCGCGGATCTTGCATGCGGCCTCGTCGAGATCGGCGCTCGCATCAATGATGACAGGCACATTGCCCGCGCCGACGCCGATCGCCGGTGTACCGCTCGAATAGGCGCGGCGCACATTATCCTGAGAGCCAGTCACAACGACGAGATCGCAGGCCTTCATCAAGGCTTCGGTCGAGTCTTTCGTGACGGGTGCAGGAAGAATCTGGACAAGATCTTCCGGCAGGCCGATTTTAGTGAGTTCCTGCCGCATGAATTCGACGGTCCGCGCCGTCGTCGCATAACCCAGAGGCGAAGGCGCGATCACGATGGCATTACGCCCCTTGATCGCCATCATCGCCTTATTGACCGGCGTTGCGCCCGGATTCGTCGAAGGCGTCACAGCGCAGATCACGCCCATCGGCTTTGCATATTTCACAATTCCCTTGACGTGATCTTCTTCAATGATGCCGACGGAGCGGCCGCGCAGCAGATCGCGCAATGTGCCGAAAGTCTTGCGCTGCTTCTTGCGGATTTTGTCGGGGACGTTGCCAAGCTTGGTGTCCTTCACGGCCAGCTCGGCGAGTTCTTTCGCATGGTCCGGTTGATAGAGCGACCAGGCAAGCGCCCGCACCGCTGCATCGGCGCTTGCCTGATCGGCATGAGCAAAGAGCTTTTGCGCGGCGCGCGCGCGCGCCATCACTGCCTCGACAGGACCGGAGTCAAATATCGTACCGGGATCTGACCGGCCGGATATCGTCATCGGCTGAGGCATGGCGATGGACATTATTCAAACTCCTTATCATTGACGCCGCAAAGGCAAAGCCAGACTCCATGTACGTGAGGTGGAGGGTCTGAAGCCTGAATCTGATATAATCGGCGTCTAAAAAACGAAGCTAGCGATTGCCAAGGGCTGACGAAAATTTATTCTGTACATTGCCAGCATTCAGAAAATTGATCGATATGATTCCTGATCTTGAGATTCCGCTTCTGCGGACATTCATCGCAGTTATCGACACCGGCAGCATCACGCTGGCCGGGCGGCAGGTCGGCCGCACGCAGCCGGCTGTCACGCACCAGATGCACCGGCTGGAAAAAGCGCTCGGCAAGCCGCTGTTCGAATCCGACCGCAGGCATCTGACTTTGACTCCGGAAGGAGAAATGCTGCTTGCCTATGCGCGCAAGCTGCTCGGCCTCAATGATGAAATCCGTGATCGCTTCCGCACGCCCAATATCACCGGCCATGTCCGTCTGGGAATTCCCGATCTTTATGCCGCTTTTCTGCTTCCTGTGGTGCTTGCGGGGTTCGCCCGCGCCTATCCGCAGGTCGAAATCGAGATGCGGTGCTCGCGCAGCATTCACCTGAGCGCGGCCCTTGAGCGTGACGAAATCGACATTGCGCTCATCACCCGCCAGTCGGACTCCGGGTCAGGCGTCATCATTCGCGAGGAACCGCTGATCTGGGTCGCCGCTCGCGATGTCCCAGTAGAAACACGGCCCACATTGCCGCTCGCTCTGCTGCCGGCGGGCAGTCTCTATCGGCAGCACGCGCTGGAAGCGCTGGGCCGCGCCGGCCGGCCCTGGGCCATCACCGCCATCAGCGATAGCATCGCAGGGTTGCAAGCTGCTGTTTATGCAGGACTTGCCGTTTCGATCTTCCCATTGTGCGCATTGACTCCGCATGTGCGGCGGCTCGGCGAAAAGGAAGGTCTGCCCACCCTCCCGGCTCTGGAAATCATGCTTCAGCGCAGGTCGAGCGAAGTGGCCCCAGCAGTCGATCGCCTCGCCGAATATATAATGACCGAACTCAGCAATACTTTGGACTGAGCAAATTGCACCACAGCAAAATCCGCCCTAAATATATCGCACTGCATTAATCGCTGTATATCGGGCGACCGGTTTCACGGCTCATTCAATTGCATCCATGACGATGACCCCATTCCACCGCCTCCATCACATGATGCCCTTCGTCATCATGTTTTACATTCTGGCGAGCCTGGCGCAGACGCATATAACGCGGCCTCTCTCGTCACTTCCCGATTTTGCGCAGGCGAATGCCGTCATTATTGCGAAAATCAAGGCCAGCGCACGCTGGTATGCAGCCAAGGTCGGCGATGCCGAAGCCATGGCATCTATTGCCTCCCCGTAACGTGAAAACTGACGGCTTGACCCTGTTCGGCTGAACGCTTCATACCGCTTCCGAAATGCGGTTCGAACCGTTTGAGCGAGGCCTTCATGGAGCCGATCGAGTGCGACTATGTGATCGTCGGCGGCGGTACCGCAGGCTGCGTCCTTGCAAACCGGCTTTCTGCTGATGGTCAGACGAAGGTTCTGCTGCTCGAAGCAGGTCCGAAAGACCGCTCTTTGTGGATTCATCTTCCTATTGGCTATGGGAAGACCATGTTCCACAAGACATTGAACTGGGGCTTCTACACCGATCCCGAGCCTTCGATGAAAGACCGCCGGATCTATTGGCCGCGCGGCAGGACGCTTGGCGGATCGAGTTCAATCAACGGCCTTATCTATATCCGCGGGCAAGCGGCCGATTACGATCATTGGGCCGCGCTCGGCAATAAAGACTGGGGCTGGAAGGATGTTCTGCCCTATTTCATCCGCAGCGAACACAACACGCGTAGCGCAAGCGCGCTGCATGGCGGTGAAGGGCCGCTCTGGTGCTCGGACATCGAGCACAAGCATGAGCTGATCGAATCGATCATTGCCGGAGCCGGAGAACTCGGCATCAAGCGCAGAACCGACTTCAACGACGGCGAACAGGAAGGCGTCGGCTACTACCAACTGTTCACGCGTCACGGCTGGCGGTGCAGTTCTGCCGTCGCCTATCTGCGGCCAGCGGAGAGACGCGCGAATTTACGCATTGAGGTCGATGCGCAAGCCACTGGCCTGATTATGGAAGGACGCCGAGTCACGGGCGTTCGCTTTCGTCAGCATGGGCAGATGCGCGAGGCGCATGCGGTGCGGGAGGTGATCCTCACCGCGGGCGCGCTGCAAAGTCCGCAACTCCTGCTTTTATCGGGCATTGGACCCGCCGGAGATTTGAACCGGCTCGACATTCCCGTCGTGCATAATCTTCCGGGCGTCGGCGAGAATTTGCAGGATCATTTGCAGATCAGGCTGATCTACAAAGTCGCCAAACCAATCACGACGAATGATGATCTCGCAACGCTTATGGGCAAGGCGCGGATCGGATTGCAGTGGCTGCTGACGCGCAGCGGCCCGCTCGCAGTTGGCATCAATCAAGGCGGGCTGTTCGCGCGCGCCCTGCCCGAGTCCATCACTCCCGACGTACAGTTCCATTTTGCGACGCTCTCAGCCGATCTCGCCGGCGCCAAGCCGCATGAATTTTCCGGCTGCACCTTTTCTGTCTGTCAGTTACGGCCGGAGTCGCGCGGAAAAATCGCGCTGCGCAGTCCGGATCCTTTCGACGCGCCATCGATCAAGGCAAATTATCTTGCGACGGACATGGACAAGCGCTGCACCGTCGAAGGCATCAAACTCGGCCGCCGTCTTGCCGCGACAAAGGCGCTGAAACATTTGCTCACCGAAGAACATACGCCGGGG
>SCSF01000121.1 GCA_004298435.1 Beijerinckiaceae bacterium | reverse complement strand
TTTGTGAAAAACGCACGCGCCGCAGCCGCTGCCCGGGCGGCGTGATCTGCGATGTCACACCCCTTGCGCGCGGCAGGCGGGCTGTCTATGCCAACACATTGCAATTAGACGCTCTGCGAGCGAGACACGCGTGAAGCCAGATCCTCTCAATTCTTTCCGCATCGGCCCTGACGAGCGCGGGCATTTCGGTATTTTCGGTGGCCGTTTCGTTGCCGAAACCCTGATGCCCCTGATCCTCGACCTTGAGCGCAATTACGCGGCGGCAAAACGCGACCCGGCCTTCAAAAAAGAGCTTGAGGGTCTGCTGACCCATTATGTTGGCCGGCCGAGCCCGCTCTATTTCGCCGAACGGCTGACGGAGCACGTTCGCGAGCTTTCGCGCGCGAAAGGCGGCAGCGGCGGCGCGAAGATCTATTTCAAGCGCGAGGAGCTGAACCACACTGGCGCACACAAGATCAACAATGTGCTTGGCCAGATCCTGCTTGCGCGCCGCATGGGCAAGACACGGATCATCGCTGAAACCGGCGCGGGCCAGCATGGCGTCGCGACCGCGACCGCCTGCGCGCGCTTCGGCCTCGAATGCGTCGTCTATATGGGCGCCGTCGATGTCGAACGGCAGAAACCGAACGTGTTTCGCATGAATATACTGGGCGCGAAGGTTGTGCCTGTACAGTCTGGCGCGCGGACTTTGAAGGACGCGATGAACGAGGCGTTGCGCGACTGGGTAACGAACGTGACGGATACGTTCTACTGCATCGGCACAGCGGCGGGGCCGCACCCCTATCCGGCCATGGTGCGCGATTTCCAATGCATCATCGGCGAGGAAACGCGGACGCAGATGCTTGCTGCCGAAGGACGTCTGCCCAATTCGCTCTTTGCCTGCATCGGCGGCGGCTCCAACGCCATCGGTCTTTTCCATCCCTTTCTCGATGAGCGCGACATCGAGATTTACGGCGTCGAGGCGGCGGGCTACGGCCTCGACAAGAAGCATGCGGCGTCCCTCGCAGGCGGCAGGCCGGGCGTGCTGCACGGCAACCGCACCTATCTCCTGATGGACGAGGATGGGCAGATCGAGGAAGGTCACTCGATTTCCGCAGGGCTCGATTATCCGGGCATCGGGCCGGAACATGCGTGGCTGAAGGAGACGGGCCGCGTGACCTATCTCTCAGCGACAGACGCCGAGGCGCTGGAGGCATTTCAGCTCTGCTCGAAGCTTGAAGGCATCATCCCGGCGCTGGAGCCGTCGCATGCGCTCGCCAAGGTCACCGAGGTCGCGCCGCAAAAGCCACAGGACCACCTCATGGTGGTGAATGTCTCCGGGCGCGGCGACAAGGATATTTTCACGGTCGCGGAGCATTTGGGGGGGATGTAGCTGCTGGTTTCGCGTGCGGACCAGAGGTCCGCGATCCGGACCGCGGACCTCCGGTCCGCAAAGCCTCACCTGAAAAGGCTATCGAAACGGATCGCAGATCGTTAACTTGCCGATCCTTTGTCCGTGCTGCAAATCTTCCGTGTAGAGCATTGTGCAGTCGGCGAGTTGGGCTGCGGCGACGATCAACGCATCGTAAATTGAAAAGCCATAGCGATCGACGAGATCCATCGCGCAGTCATGCGTTTGCAGCGACAGCGACTCGACATCGCAAAGCCGTC